>NZ_JAUBUJ010000017.1:0-109512 GCF_036705405.1 Microcoleus sp. B13-B6 | reverse complement strand
GCGGTTATCCAGAAAAAAGGATATCCGGATTAATTTCCGGAGAATCCCCGCTGCTTTAGCACGGGGAGTGTCAAAACTATCCCCGCCGCAGTTACACCCCTCATACCGAAGGAACAGTCCCTTTTGTAGTGATGGAATTTCTATCAGCTACTTACGGCGATGAATACTCTGTCGAACACACAGAAGAAATCGGCAAGTGGTTTTTTTACGAACAAGTAATCAAAGTTCCTCGCTATGTCATTTTTCGGCCGGATACAGGCAGAATAGAAGTTTATGCGCTTGAATCCGAGCGTTATGAAAATCAAAATTCTGATGAAAATGGCCGTTATTTAATACCTGGATTAAATCTATTTTTGGGAGTGTGGCAGGGAAATAGCGAAGGTAGAACGGGATATTGGCTGCGTTGGTGGGCGGAGGGCGCAGAACTGCTTTTGTGGCCGGAAGAAAGGGCAGAAAATGAACGCCAGCGGGCCGATCGCCAACAGCAACACAAAGAGTTAGCCGAGACGCTGCTGGAACAGGAAAGACAGCGAAATCAAGAGCTTTTGGCTCGATTGGCAGCCCTGGGTATCGATCCCGAATAGCATTAGAAGTCCGATGGAAGTCGGAAGAAAGAAGAGGTTCGAGGGAAGAAGGGAACCCGATCGAGATATGCTTTCTTCATCCTTCTTTCTTTAGTTTGCTTTCTTACTTCTCTGTTTGTAACAAAAAGTGGAATTTATGTTAGTAGAAAAACTAGAACAATTAAAAGATATTTTCGCACAAATGGAACGGGCTTTGATTGCCTACTCCGGCGGAATTGACAGCACTTTGGTGGGAAAAATCGCTTTTGATGTATTGGGCGATCGCGCTTTGGCAGTGACGGCTGTTTCGCCGTCTTTACTGCCAGAAGATTTAGAAGATGCGCGCATTCAAGCAGCAGAAATTGGCATTGCCCACCAGGAAGTAGAAACTCAGGAAATGGCAAATCCCAATTACACTTCTAACCCAGTTAACCGCTGCTATTTCTGCAAAAGCGAACTGCACGATACTTTGAAACCCCTAGCACTAGCAAAGGGTTATCCTTATGTGGTGGATGGGGTTAATGCTGACGATTTAAAGGATTACCGTCCCGGAATTCAGGCTGCGAAGGAACGCGGCGCGCGATCGCCCTTAGCAGAAGTAGGCATGACTAAATTGGAAGTGCGGCAGTTGGCCAAAGAATTGGGTTTGCCTTGGTGGGACAAACCGGCTCAACCTTGTTTGAGTTCGCGCTTTCCTTACGGCGAAGAAATCACCGTTGGAAAGTTGCAAAGAGTGGGGCGCGCCGAACGGTATTTGCGACAGTTGGGACTGAAAAATTTGCGAGTGCGATCGGACGGAGATACGGCGCGGATTGAGTTACCCGCAGAGGAGATTCAGGAGTTTGTGGTAAATACGGATTTGCCTGCATTGGTGGCGGTGTTCCAGGAGTTTGGTTTTGTGTACGCGACTTTGGATTTGGAGGGGTTTCGTAGTGGCAAATTAAATCAGGTTTTGCAGCCACAGTTGTTGCAGGCAAAAGGTTGATTAATTTTCCAGACTACAAAAAATTTCTCATGATTGATGTAGTTTGGGACATGGACAAAGGGGAACTATGTCAATCGAAACTTTACCTTTGATGTAGCAACTTATACCTTTCACGGCTCGAATTGTTAGGATTACAGGACTTACGAAAAAGTAACGTATTGCTGTCGCCCAGCGAACTCAGTGAAGCAATCTCAAAGTGGCGTTGCTTAATCAGGGTATGAAAAAAATAACTTTAAAATCCAAAAGCTTTGTGGATACTGGTTTCTATGACGGGCCTATTTAACCTTTCATACCGTAAATCCGCAACGCCTTGGATGTTTGCCGTAGATTTGGGATGTGCCATGTAATAGCAAATCTGCTTTTAATACCCCCTTTATTTGTTACTGATACTTTTAATTCAGACAATCCCCGACAATCGGCGAAAATCTGAATATAGCACACTCATCAGATACGTCTGAGAGTATGGTGGTATCCCACAAAGCTTTAAGAAAAATTCCTAAAGCGCCATTGAAATCGCGAGGTATTTCATAACCGCAGTTGGGACATCTAAAAGTTTTAGAGCCACCTAACTTTCTCTGAATATGACCGCATTTTGTACAAGTTTTGGAAGTATATTCTTCCGTCAATCTAACCAATCTCGAACCGTAACGATTACAGAGATGTTCTAAGGTTTGCGAGAACTGATAAAATGCCCAAGTCATCATCGCCCTCGCCGACTTGGAATTAAGTTTGCGACTACCTCTTGCCACCATTTGAGAAGTTTCAAAAGTAGGTAGGTAAATAACATCGTAATTCCGTGCTAAATAGCTCGCTACCTGCTTGTGAATTTCCGACCGCAGGTTTTTGATTTTAGTTCTAACTTTCTCCATTGCTTGTTTTAGCCGATAACGCAATCGAGAAAACTGACCGCCCTTTGAGCATCCAAATTTTGACTGCATCTTATCCCAATGCTGGCACAATCGGGCAATCTTCCCAAAGTCATGCTTTCCAAATTCAGTAAAAGAATTGCCATCAAATCCAGTCAGGAAACAGCGCAGTCCGGGGTCGAGTGCGATGGTCTTGCCGCCATTTTTGGGTTCTGGAACGTCCATCTCTCTAGGCATATTTACGAACCAGCGTCCCTTATTGTAGGTGACTTCTACTGCCTTGTCATAGTTGATTAAGCAGGAATCCTGCCCAGTCCAGAGAGGTTTTTCTAGACCTTTGCTAGCATTGAGCATTAGATGACCGTTCTTGTAATCACCCGGGTCGAACTGAATTGTTTGTTTCTGGGAGCGGATTGACCTGAATCGAGCCAACTTCAATCCGACTAAAGGATTGGGTTTTGCCTTTTTTCCTTTACCTAATTGAGCGGGCTGCTTGTCAGTCTTCTTCCAAGCTGTATAAGCCTCGAAAAGGGCGTTGTCCAAACTGTGTGCTATTCCCAATTCTTTGCACCATTCCGGGATTATCTCGCAACAAGCGAGTTTTGCAGAAGCTACGAAAAGCTTGTTTACCGGAAGTTTTCAAGACTGGCTGACTGGTCTTTTTGTCCACAGTGTAGTAGGTAAATTTTCCCTGGTGTTTATTCAGGTAAGCGATTGCATTGTTATACACTTTGCGATTGGCGTGAATTCTCAACATCCAGACTTTCTTTGTCTCCCCCTTTGGGTAAACTCGGTACGTCAAAGTCTTCAATGATTTGCTTTTTATACTTTCTGAGTCCGTACAATCGGCAACTGAAGACGTGGATGATGGCGAGCACATCTTCAACCATTTCTCTTTCTGGACTAAGTGAACTATTGTTGAGAACCAGAATCTTACACCCGCCCCGCTCCGCAAACCATGAGATAACATCGAACCCGAATCGGCACAATCTATCTTTTGAGGCAATGACAACCATTCCGATGTCGCCTGTGTAAATGTGTTCCAGTAGGGCGATAAGACCTTTCCGTTTGAAATTGAGGCCGCTCCCGATGTCTTGGATAATTTCACATCCGGGGTAGCGCATTAGTGACAAGTTAAGGTGATGGGTAAATTGTCAAGGGGGTATTTACATTGGTTAAAAAATAGATGAAACTCAGAATAGGCAAGTAGTTGAGCAATTATGACCAGCCATGACCAAGACCAGAACTACCAATCGGGACCACGCGAAAAAGAAACAACGACCACTGATAGAGGATGAAGTAATTGCCCAGCAACTAGAAGCATTACTGACACCAGCCATGCTCAATCAGGAAAATTCCTACCGTCAGCTAAAACTTCGAGACCGAATTCTCAACTTGCCATTGATGATGGCTGCGGTCTTAACCTTACTATGGCGAGATGTGGCAGGGGTAAGAGAGCTGACCCGAATGTTAACGAGAGACGGCTTTCTGTGGTGTAATCCCACGTCCGTCAGCCAACAAGCACTCTCGATCGAGATTTTTGACCTTTCCTGCTGAGCTGTTTGAACAAGTATTTAAGGATTTATTACCGCGTTTAAGAACAAATTGGCAGAGGAGAAATCAACGAACCTTACCAGAAAGTATTCAGTTTACATTAACAAGATTTGAGCAGATATGGATTATAGATAGTTCAATATTAGAGGCATTATTTCGGAAATTATCAAACTTAGAGTCAGCTAAAATAGGACAATTGGCGGGGAAAATAAGTACAGTAATTGATCTAGTAACTAGATTGCCAGTCGAAATTTGGTTTACCGAAAATGCGAAATAATCGGATGTAAAACTTGAAGAGAATATCCTCAATCTAGCCAGCGAAAATACGTTATTACTATTAGATAGAGGCTTTTATCACTTTAATTTTTGGTTAAGATTAATTGAGCAAAAGGTTAACTTTATTACCCGAATAAAGAAAGGAGCCGCCATCAAAGTAGAGGAAGTATTTACCGATAGTTATGGACTGCGAGACCGTAAGATACGTTTGGGGTCTGGAACAAAGAAAACTCCGTTTATTACCTTACGTTTGATTGAAGTTCGTTCAGAAAAAACCTGGCATTCTTATTTAACAAGTGTGCTAGAGCCAGAAAAATTACCCCCTTATGTAGTAGCAGATTTGTATCGAAGACGTTGGCGGATTGAAGAAGCTTTTAATATTGTAAAAAGGCTGTTAGATTTAAGCTATTTATGGACGGGTTCAATCAATGGGATTAAATTACAGATTTGGGCAACTTGGTTATTTTATGCAGTTTTAGTAGATTTAGGTGATGCGGTAGCTGATGAACTAGCTCTACCTTTTGAGCAGATTTCTTTAGAAATGATTTATCGCGGTCTTTATCATTTTACTATAGCTCATCATAAAGGTAAAGCAACAGATCCAATCAAGTATTTTGCTGACCCCCAAAATCGAGATTTAGGCATTATTAAACAGCAGCGAAAACCGAATGTTAAGTTAATTATTGCCCCTTTTCCTGAAAAGCAACGAGGGTCTGACCAATTCTTTTTTAAGAACTCTCCGAAAGCCTCTTGACAAAAGACTTACAGCCTTAACTTGTCACCAATGGGGGTAGCGAGACAGAAGAAAGTCAGTCTGTCGGAGAAGGTCGGCTTTTTGACTTCGACTGCTAACTCTGGCGTAGAGGATGGTTGGTTTAGTAGATGGAATATTGACAACTGAGTCTCCGTCGTAGCGTCGCTGTCCTGACGGCGTTCGGTATGCTTTGATTTTCCCTTCTTTTTCCCACCTTTCAAGGGTTTTTGAACATACTCCAAGTCGTTGAATAGCGATTCTTGGTGGTACATATGTGGACATATTGGGTTTTTTGAGTGAATTATCTCAGTCTACATCAATTGTCTGCCTTATGGCGGGAAATGTCTAAGAAAAACTCGTCCTGGAGATACCTCCCCCTTTGCTCGGACTTCGTTTGACTCTATGCAGCGGTTTCAACCGCCGATTCATAAAGAGGGTGGCTAACTTTCAACGCCCGAGTCTTATCAAGGAGTAGTTGGCTGAATTTGCTGTGGCTGCATTTGCTGCGGCTGCTGATTCTGAAGTTGAAGTTGCTGCTGCTGAATCTGAAGTTGCCGATTTTGCAGATCGATTTGCCGCTGTCTGTCTTCCAGTTGCAAGCGTCTGTCTTCAGCTTGCCGCTGTCTGTCTTCACGTTGGAGCTCTCTGTCTAGCAGTCTGTCTTGACGTTGCTCTTGTCTGTCTTCACGTTGTTCGCGAAGCTGTCTGAGCTGATTTTGCCGCTCGAAATCCCCTCCCAAAAATAAGTTTTGAAAAGCGTTGATAGTTGCTTGAAACCCCGTAAGAACGCCGCTAACCGTGCTAATGCCACTTGCTACTCCTGTTATGGGCTGCAAGAATCTGTTTATATTGTCTGCTACCCTAGCATAGCCCGATCGCGCTACCAGAATCACATCGTTGTTGCGGAGAGTAGGGTTATTATTAGGATTCAACCCTTGAGCAAAATCCACCTCGATGGTGCGGCGAGAAACAGTACCGTTGGGGTTCAATCGCAATAGTTCTACCTTGTCTTTTTTAGCCCGCAATTGATTGAAACTGCCTGCGGTCAGCAAAGCTTGGTGCAGGGATGTACTAGGCCGCACCTCCAAAGCCCCAGGCCTAATTACTTCTCCTACAATATTGATGCTAATCGCGTTCGGAGAAAAACTGCTATTTGCGACTTGAGAAACTTCAGCTAAGTCTACAGTAGCTGCTGTCGGGATAATTACGCTATCTCCTTCTTGCAGCAAAATATCTTGAGTTGCGTCGCCTCTTTGCAGCAAATCCCACAGATTTACCATGATAGTTTGTTCGTTGCCCCCTCTGACTCGGCGGCGGATTTGCACTCGGCGAATGTCAGCTTCTGTAGTGATACCACCAGCAATTTTCAATGCTCTAGTTATCGTTGGTAAGCCCACAACAGCTCCTTGCTGTTGGTCGATAGATACAAAACTCAACTCTGTTTGTTGGTTGCTCGATCGCACATCCGAAGCAAATACAGTATAAGGCCCCGGCCGGTTTACTTCCCCGACAATTACCACGCCAATTGGTTGAGTAATATCAGCGGAAAAATTAGCACTGGCTCTTTGACGGACTTCTTCAGTATTAAGGGCACTTGCTGTCGGTACAAAAATTGTATCTCCATCTCGAATGGTAACGTCTTGACGCAAATTTCCCGTCTCTAAAAAATCCTGCAAATCAACAGTAGTAACTTGCTCCGGCCCGCCTCTGCGGGGACGGCGAATTTGGACATTTCGCATATCTCCTGCTGATGTCACCCCTTTTGCAAGTTGCAGCATTTCCATCAAAGTCGGGAATTTTACTCCTCCTCCTTCTCTAGTGGGATTAATCTTGTAGGAACCCGGGCGAGTAACTTCACCTGCAAGACCTATATTTAGGGGGCGAGCGACCATCAGAGTCACGGTAACAACGGGAACATTGATGAAGGGTTCGTATCGCCTGGTAATTACGTTAGCGGCTTGTTCCAGCGTCAACCCTTGAATTGAGACGCTGCGAATGATTGGCAAATTGAGCGTCCCGTCAACTAACACTTGATATTCTCTGCTGAATTCAGGGACGCCGAATATCTCTAAAGCAATGCGATCGCCCGACCCTAAAGTATAAGCTGCTTCTTGCGTCAGCGAACCAGAATTGCCGCTCGCCGGCAAACCCGAACCCGCAGGTGGCGGCGGCGGTACTCTCGGCCTGTTTGGGTTAGGAGTGCCTGCAGGAGTTCTGACGGCAGGCAACTGAGCTATACTGGGCAGCGAACTCAATAGCACCAGGAGTGCTGACAAACTCAGACTTGTAGCGGTTTGAATGGTATGTTTCATCTTTCTTTCCTGGTTGCAGCCTGCCATTGAACAAGAGCAATTTAGCTAGTGGATTTTAGTTTATTTTCCCTGCTGTCCAGTGTAGCCTCGCTTCGCTGCAAAATCCACAGGTGGAATCATAAAAATTGTGCGATCGCACTTAACTATTTTGCCCCTTGTTTGTAAAGAAACTGTAAAGCCCGCCAACTGTTCTCAGGATTAGGATCTCGTTTGAGCAAAATTTTTCACACATAACTCGGGATACAAATCAACCCGCCACAGAAAGGAGATAGGAAAAAACCGCCCTGATTTGAGGTAAAATATTAGATAATTATATCTGCGGGACAAAGACAAGTGTCACTAAAATTGGATAAAGTAATTCCCTGGGGACGCTGCTTGGATGAATACATAGGAATGTTTAGCTTGACATCAAGTGACCTCAAACTAGCAATCCTTGATTGTGCAGGCGGCCCGGCGAGTTTCAATGCCGAAATGACTCGCCAAGGTAAAAAGGTAATTTCTTGCGATCCAGTTTATCAGTTTACTGCGGTGGAAATTGGCGATCGCATCCAAGAAACATATCAAACTGTGATTGACGGTGTTAAAGCCAATTTAGACGGCTACCTGTGGAATAATTTTGAATCGCCCTACCAGCTAGGCGAAGTGCGAATGAAGGCGATGCAGGAATTTTTAGAAGATTTTCCATCTGGCTTGCAGCAAGGCCGCTACATTAATGCTGAGCTGCCAGTTTTGCCTTTCGAGAACGGTCAATTCGATTTAGCTTTGTGCAGCCATTTCTTATTTGCTTATTCTCACCTGCTTTCCGAAGAATTTCATCGATCAGCAATTACAGAAATGTGTCGGGTTGCGAAGGAAGTCCGCGTCTTTCCTCTATTGCAGAGTTTTAGCGGGGAAGAATCCGATCACTTAAATCCGATCGTCGCCGAATTGAAAAAGAGAAATTTTAGTGTAGAAATTCAAGAGGCTCCTTATGAGTTTCAAAAAGGCGGGAATAAGATGCTGCGAGTTAGGGGGCGAATGTAATTCGCGGCTGCGGAGGGCATGGCAATTTGCGATCGCTTATTTCAAAAAAATTAGATAAGCTAAGCATAAGGTCATGCCTCATCTTGGGGTTCGCCAATCGCACGCTGGACTGCATGGCGAATGTGGATAATCCTCACCGTTGGTATGGGTTGATCGTCAAAAATAGTGAAGAGTATGGGATACGTGTTTTTACCACTTCCATACAGAAGCTGGCGAATCTCTTGGCTGAAAAATGCGTTTTCACGGGCTAAAACACAACGACGCGGCATTTCTTGGAGTGAGGAAATCGCTTTAATCAGGCCCTGATACCATGCTTGAGCGCGTTCGGGAGTCGTGAATTGGGAAAAGTTCAGAAACGCTGCATCAGCTTCAGATTGAGCTGTACTAGAAAAGTCAATGCGATACATTATGCTTCCAAAGAAAGTCCGTATTTCTGGTTTTGTCTATCGACAAACTCTTCCAGAGTAGAAAACTGACCCCGATCGAAGTCATCAAGTCCGCGTTGAATCCCTTCTAATGCCTCGAAGAAATCGCTTTCATCAAAGCTAAGTCCGAACGCGATAACAGCTAGGGTAACGCTGGTTATATCTTGTCCTGTACTTTCCGCCCGTTGGCGCAGCAGTGCTTCGATTTGGGGGGGTAAGGTGAGTGTAAGAGTCATAAAAGTTATGATGAATGGTTAACTTTATTTTCTAACTTTATTTTGGCATAGGTAGCCAAAACGATCGCTCCCTAGACTATCGGCCCATTGCTTAACCCGATCGTGCTCTTCGGCCCGTCTTGTTTGTCTGGTAATCTTGCAAGGCTGCGAGACTATTGGCGATCATTTGTTCTTTGCTGAGGGGTTGAAACTCGTTTGCTGTGTCAATTTCGCCCCACTGATATCCCTCCGTTTCCTCGGCAATTTCTGCGATTAACCGTTCAAAGTCGCTGAGATTACCGTTGGACTGATTCAGCCATGAAAGCACGATCGCCTTAACCGAATCGCTGGGCATGGCTTGGATTTGGGCATGAAGTTGCTTTATAGATTGAGCCATTGGACAATAGAGAGTGACTGATTTAATTTTAGCGCCGTGTCAAATAATTGCGTACAATATCACGCACAGTTGCGGTAAAATTAATTAAAGACTTTTGTATTTTACTAACGGTCGGAAAATTAGTTAATACTTAAAAAAATGACTCGTGACTGATGACTAATGACTAATATTTGATATAATATCAGACCCATAATCCAAACTCAAACCAACTCATGCCACAAACAGTCTGGATCGCACGACACGGAAACCGCATCGACTTCGTTAACCCCGACTGGTTTCTCACAGCAGAACGCCCCTATGACCCCCACCTTTCCGAAGACGGTCACATTCAAGCCAAACAACTCGCCAATCGCCTCAAAGGAGAAGGAATTTCTCATATTTTTGCTTCCCCTTTTCTGCGAACTGTCCAAACAGCAAATCACGCGGCAGAAGCTCTCGATTTGTCAATTAAACTAGACTGGGGACTGTGCGAATGGCTAAATCCTGAATGGATGACAGAAATGCCGGAAACTGAGTCCGTAGAAGCTTTGTGCCGGCGTTTTCCCAGGATTGATGCTTCCTACAAAGGCGGTATTGCTAATTATCCCGAAACTGGGGAAGCTTGTTTCAAAAGGGCGGGGGAAACGGCTAAACGCCTCGCGGCTGAGTTTCCCGAAGATATGTTATTAGTAGGTCACGGTGCGTCGGTTTTAGGAACTGCGATCGGGCTGGCGGGCTGTGCAGAAACGGAAATTAACGCTTCTTTGTGCTGTTTGGTGAAAGTGGTGCGGGGTGAGGGAGAATGGTCGATCGCACTTAATGGCGATACTTCTCACCTGACTGACTCTGAAACCGCGATCCGGTTTAATTAAAGTTGAGATTTGTGCGAAAAATCGCATTTTATGCTATGTGTGTAAGGTGCGCTGCCCGGTGCACCCTACGTTAATCTGATTAGTCCGAATCAGGGTGTTATTCTTTAATCTCGATCGCAC
Organism: Microcoleus sp. B13-B6; assembly: GCF_036705405.1. NCBI lineage: Bacteria > Bacillati > Cyanobacteriota > Cyanophyceae > Oscillatoriales > Microcoleaceae > Microcoleus > Microcoleus sp. B13-B6. The sequence continues at coordinate 99,171 of NZ_JAUBUJ010000017.1, read as the reverse complement.
ATTTTAAATCGCAAATCTCAAATAGGTATGGCTGGACACAGTAAGTGGGCGAATATTAAACGCCAAAAAGCTAGAGTTGATGCCGTTAAAGGCAAGATTTTTGCTAGAATATCTCGCGAAATTATTGTCGCGGCCCGCAGTGGAGTTCCCGATCCCGCTGGCAATTTTCAACTGCGGACGGCTATTGAAAAAGCCAAGGCGGCGGATATTCCTAATGAAAACATAGAAAGGGCGATCGCCAAAGGTGCTGGCTTGGCGGGGGGAAGTTCGGATTTAGAAGCTATTCGCTACGAAGGTTACGGCATTGGCGGGGTTGCTATTCTGATTGAAGCGCTGACAGACAATCGCAACCGCACAGCGGCTGACTTGCGAGAAGCTTTTACTAAAAATGGCGGCAACCTGGGCGAAACTGGTTGTGTGGGCTGGATGTTTGACCACAAAGGGGTTTGTACGGTACGCGGCCCAATTGATGAGGAACAATTGTTTGAAGCGTCCCTAGAGGCGGCTGCGGAATCTTATGATTTGATATTAATTGATGAGGATACTGAAGGTGCAGAGGTATTTACAAGTGTGGCTCATTTGGAACAACTGGCTGATGTTTTGAAACAAAAAAGTTTTGCTGTTTTGCAGTCGGAAAATCGCTGGATTCCGAGCAATACAGTGGAAATAGACACTCCTGAAAAAGCTCGATCGCTCTTGAAGTTAATGGATGCACTGGAAGATTTGGACGACGTGCAAAGTGTGACAGCTAATTTTGAAATGACAGATGAATTGATGTCTTTGAGTATGGTTTAATGCTTTAAAGATGAGGGATCTGGATCGTCCCGCTGGCACTGCAAAAGATGAAAACTCGCCAGCGGGACGATCGCGCTACACTATTACCAGGAAACGAATCCCTATCTGTACGCGAGTGGGGAGTGTCAATCCAACGCATTGCTGAAAAAGCTGCATTGAAAATCTCAACCCACAGTAAAGCCATGCTAGTTGACACTCCCGGGCCTGAAGGCGTGGGGATTCTTAATTCATCGACTGACCTTTAAGCGCTATGTCCTTGCGGCAATTCTTAAACCTTTCAACCGTACAAAATACCAATTGACGAGTTCAACTCACAGCAACCCCAGAGGGTCTATCTCCAAAAGCGTACGCTTGATATGAACAAGCGAGTTCGGGTATGCCCTACCCTACTTAACAAATGAACCAAATTATTTGTTTTCTGGTAAAGAGAATGCGTTGATTCTCTAGCTGTTTTAAGAGTATTCGCTGCTCTGAGTCCAACAATTTATGCCTAAAAGTGTGTCTTAACTGTTTCACGATGGCACAGGAGTTTAACCTTGACGATTGTAGTATACTACAAATACCAGCAGTTCCCTGATTTTTAGGAATGGATTTAAGAAATTAAAGCCGGCCACTGAAGAAGGGGTTTTAAACCAAATTTTTTGATAACAACGAAAGCAAAATGGACAGCACGCACTCAGAAGAAGTTCTGTCAGCAACCGAAGTATCCGAAACCAAGGATATATCCGAATCGAATGTGCAGGCTGAACCAGGGGGTAAATCCAATTGGTTCGGTTCCGTTTTCGGAGCCGTCTCTGCAACGGCGAGTGCCGTAGGGAATGCGGTAGGCAATGCCGGAAGTGCAATTGTTCATACCGCGAGTGCGGTGGGGAATGCAGCAGGCAGTGCTGGAGATGTGATTGTTGTTAATACAGCGAGTGCGGTAGGCAATGCCGGAAGTGCGATTGTTAATACCGCCAGTGCGGTAGGGAATGCAGCAGGCAGTGCTGGAGATGCGATTGTTGTTAATACCGCCAGTGCGGTAGGGAATGCCGGAAGTGCGATCGTTAATACTGCGAGTGCGGTAGGGAATGCGGTAGCGAATGCCGGAAGTGCGATTGTTAATACCGCCAGTGCGGTGGGGAATGCAGCAAGCAGTGCTGGAGGTGAGATTGTTGTTAATACCGCGAGTGCGGTAGGCAATGCGGTAGGGAATGCCGGAAGTGCAGCACTCCAATTTCCCAATTTTTGGGATTCAGCCCTCGGTTCGATTTCCCAGAGTCCTATCTTGAAAAAACTGACTGAAAATTTCAAAATCGACTGGTTAGTTAGTGCGATCAGTAAAGTTGATGTCGTGACTGCCGAGGCGCAAGTTCGAGAGTTACAGCGCCAATATCCTCACGAGAAACCCGAAGAGATCGCACATCACTTGATGGTGGAAAAAGCCTTGCTAGCGGCAGGAAGTGGCTTGGTGAGCAGTTTAGTTCCCGGCGTGGCTTTGGCGTTGTCTGGCATGGATTTAGCGGCAATGACGGCGTTATCTGCCGAGTTGGTTTATCAAATTGCTGCAGCCTATGGCATGGATTTGCGATCGAGCGATCGCAAAGCAGAAGTTGTCGCTATTTTTGGTTTGTCCTTGGGTAGCAATTTAGCTATCGAAGCTGGAGTTACGCTTGTCAGCAATATTCCCTTGGCGGGTGCGGTAATTAATGCTAGCGCCAGTGCGACAATGATTTACGCGCTGGGATACGGTGCTTGTCGGTTTTATGAAGCGCATCTCGATTCCTCGGAAATCGAAACCAAGCTCGGAGATTTACAAGAGGTATTGCAAGCGGAAAGTGAGCAATATTTAGAGACAGCGATCGCACAAGAAACGGTGATGGATTGGATTTTGGTGTATGTCGTCTATGCCAGCAAAAAATTCACCCGATGGGATGAGTTATTACCGGAATTACGAGCGGCGAATTTAAATCCCAGGACTTTAGCTGAGATTGAAGCTGTGACAAATAAGTCTAAATTGCTTCCCAAGTTGGATATTTTACTCGCACAACTCGAACTTGACTTTGCCGAACCACTTTTAAAGCGATGCACTGAGATCATCGAGGCTGACGGTGAAATTAATCAACAAGAGGGGAAAATTTTGCTGACAATTCAACGGGCTGTTTTGAGCAAAAGAAAGCAAGCTCAAAAGCCAGCCCAGCAAACTTGCATCGAGGATGCGGTACCGCCACCCACTGAAGCACAAACTGAAGTCCAAGGTGAATCACAAATTCCCTCTTTATCTTCTGATTCTCCTTCTACTAATAAGTTTAGTTCGAGTATGCTGCAAAATTTCCAAAAAATCATAAAAGTTGCTGGGCGATTAGACGTGCAAAAGATTGCGAATTTAATAGATACTGAATCACAAGCTCCCCCCTTATCTTCTCATTCTCCTTCTACTAAGTTGAGTGCAATTCTGCTGAAAAAATTCAAGCAGATTTTAGCAGGTTCTACGCGGTTAGAAGTGGCAGAGATTGGGTATTTAATCGATCAGGTCGATCGCATGACGGGAGAAGAGTTTGAGGAATTTTTAGCCTGCTGTTTCCGCAATCTCGGTTATGCGGTCGAAATGACACCCAAAACGGGGGATTTTGGTGCGGACTTGATTCTCTCTAAAGCCCGCAAGAAAACCGTTGTCCAGGCAAAACGCTATCAAGGAAAAGTGGGAAATTCCGCCGTGCAAGAAGTGGTTAGTGCGGTTAAGTATTACGGGGCGCAAGATGCGATCGTTATTACAAACAGTATGTTTACATCCAATGCTCATAAACTGGCTCAAGCGAATGGGGTACAACTCTGGGGAAGAGAACAGTTAATTGATTTAGTGATTCGAGCTAAAAAATAAGGTATCTATGAACCAAGAATCCCAGTCTCTGAAAGAGCGGGGAGTGTCATTTGAAACACAAAAACTTGGCAGTTTTGCAGTCGGAAACTCGCTGGATTCCCAGCAATACAGTGGAAATAGACACTCCTGAAAAAGCTCGATCGCTCCTTAAGTTAATGGATGCACTCGAAGATTTGGATGACGTGCAAAGTGTGACGGCGAATTTTGAAATGACAGATGAATTGATGTCTTTGAGTATGGTTTAACAATCTAAATCACCAGATTTTTGCCATCCGCAAGACAAATCCCGGTAACTCTGGCTCGCCGCTGACTGTTTCAGGATTATCTAAGATTTCAGGTTCGCAATCGGGACGGTAGATGTAGACTTTTCTGTTTTTGCGATCGACCAAAAAGCCGAGCGATACACAGTTATCAATATATTCTTGCATCTTGTTTTGCAATCCCTTGAGAGTGTCACTAGCAGACCGCAATTCAATCACAAAGTCAGGACAAATCGGTGCGAATGAGGCTTTTTGTTCTTCAGTTAAGGCATTCCAGCGCTCTAGTTTAATCCATGAGGCATCGGGAGATCGGGTTGCTCCATTCGGCAAGGTAAAGCCTGCACTGGAGTCAAACGTTTCACCTGTGCCATCTTCTTCTGCCCAGTTCGCAAGTTGCTGAGCAATTTTAATGTTGCGATTCCCTGTATCTGAAAAGGCTGGTGACATGATAATGACTTCCCCACTGGCAGTACGCTCAATTCTTAAATCGCGATTAACTATACAGAATTCATAGAACTGTTCAACAGTCATCGATTGGATCGCAGGGAAATTGACCGTCAGTGGGACGCTTTCGGTTTGGATTAGCAGCGTCGTCATGGTTTTTCCTCAGTTGGTGCAGGGGTGATAGAATACCTTGAGCTTATCATATCTTAGCTTGGCGCTCGAAAGTCTTAGTCGATCGGGGAATCGGAGGCACGGTATCCGTTTTTGGGCTGGGTCAATCGATTTTAGATTTTAGATTTTAGATTTTAGATTTTAGAATTGAAGCATTTTTAGATTAAAGATTAAAGATTAAAGATTAAAGATTTTAGATTAAAGATTAAAGATTAAAGATTAAAGATTAAAGATTAAAGATTAAAGAATAGAAGCCTTGACCCAGCCCAAAAACGGATACCGTGCCACGTACTCCTGTCGTGGAAAGATAAAATTTTTAGACCCTAGTTCAAGATCCCAGATTTATCTGTGGGGTAAATCTAAAATCTAAAATCTAAAATCTAAAATCGACTGACCCCACGGATCAATTTGGGGGGCAAGTTTCATCGGATACAGGTTTTTTATTTCTGGACGGATGAATCACGTGGCGGGTATCCCGGATGCTTGATTGTCAATAATCTTTTTTCCCAGTCAGCAAATAAGTAACCATGTATCCCTTGCCCTTAACTTGAATGGCGCCACGCTTCTGAAAAGTATATTTATCTTTTAATATCTCGTAGGTTTCGGCGGTGACTTGAATGCAGCCGGTAATCCCGTGGGATTCCATGCGCGAAGCAATATTTACTGTGTCGCCCCAGAGGTCGTAAATAAACTTTTTTAAGCCGATCACGCCGGCAACGACAGGCCCACTGCTAATCCCGATCCGAATGCTGAAAGGTTCCGAATGTTCTAAACTTAGCAGCCGAATTTCGTGCAGCATATCGATCGCCATGTTCGCAACCGCCTCGGCGTGATCGTCTCTGGGCGTAGGCAAACCGCCGACAACCATGTAAGCATCACCAATAGTCTTAATTTTCTCCAAACCGTGGCGATCGGCCAAGTGGTCAAAAGCCGAAAAAATATCGTTGAGCACTTTCACCACCGCCGTCGCTGAAATTCTCGACGAAAGCTCTGTAAACCCCACAATGTCGGCAAACATCACAGTTACTTCCGCAAAACTTTCGGCGATATTGTGTTCATTGTCCTTCAAACGCAGGGCGATCGCAGCAGGCAAAACGTTTAGCAGCAGTTGCTCGGATTTAGCTTGTTCGAGTTCCAACTGTAGGTAAGCAGCCTGCAACTGTTCGGCTTGGCGAATTCTTTCTCGGGCTAGCTTTTCGATTTGGGCGGTGCGGCTCAAAGCTGTCAGCATATATGTCACCGGAATCAGAGTCCACAGCATCCCCATCGTCAGAGTTCCCCAAGAGCGCCAGTGCTTGCGAATCCGGCGAATTTCCGGCGTTGCCGACACGTACATAGACCACTGGCGGCCGCTAATTTTCAGCCGCCTTCTGCAAGCTGTATAGTTCGGGCCTGGATTGTCAAGAATCGGGCAGTTTTGCATCAGCGCTCGGTCAGCAGCGGCTGATGCTGGAAGCACTTGTTGGCTCTCGGATTGGAACTGCACCGCAAATAGCTGAATTTGCCTCTCAGCAGGGAGATTTTTGAGAACCGGGTTGGCCCTTTGCGGTAACAGTGACGCTGCTTGTTGCTTGTCTGGAGCCTCGCTAACGAGATAAATATTGAGGTAGTCGGTATTGCGTCCTTTTAAAGAGGTTTGGAAAATATCTTTGCCTCGAAATACGCCCAGAACAAATCCTTGTAGCAGTTGGCGACGGGATTCCAGGGTAGTCGGTTTACTGCTGTTTTCGTAAATCGGAACTATGGCTAAAAGACCTAGTTCCGGGGAGTTGCCCTGAGTTAAGCCGATGTAGCTGGTGACAATCATTTCTCCTGTATCGCGCCCTCGATCGAGCGCGGCGCGGATTTCTGGGTGGGAGGCGAGGTCAAAGCCTAATACTATCTCGTTTCCGGCTGGTGGTTCGACGTAGAAAGCCGGGAAGTATTCGGAACGCTGGAGAGCCTTGCGGAGTTCTCCTCGCGGGCCGCGCTCTGTAATCTCGAAGCTGGGCTCTGTTTCGGTTCTAGCTTTGGTTTCGTAGTTGCGCCGCTCGGAATTGGGGACGCGGGGGGCCCAAGCCAGGAGTTGCAGGCTGGGGTGGACGGCTAGGGGACGGGCGACAAACCGGGCAAAAGAGGAACGCTCGACGGCGCTGAAGGCTTTCATGTAGTCGCTGAGGGCCAGAACAGTATCTAAGTCGGAGTTGAGCTGGCGTTCGATGCCGATCGAAATATCGTCGATGCGGCGCTGCATTTCGTAGTCGCGGCGCTTGTCTTCCCAGTCCCAAACCAAGGCGAATGCTAGGATCGACAGTCCGACACCCAAAGCCAGCGTCAACCCGGCTGGAATGTAGCGAGACCAGGATAAAGGTAGTTTTTTCAGCATAATTGCCTAGCGAATAAGGGCAGCAGATTAGCACACCGCTGAGTGGGATTTATTTCGGCCTCTGAGTGCGGTTAATTCAAAACCCTGATAACTCAAGCACCGACGGCAATTGGGAATTAAAAGTTAGATATGTAAACTTTTAGATTAATGGACGATCGCTCAGCAGGGGATTTCAATCCAGAATTCCGCTCCCTGTCCGGGCGCTGAGATGCACCGCAGGCTTCCCTTATGTTTTTCTACCACAATCTGATGGCTGATGGATAATCCTAAGCCGGTTCCAGCCCCTACGGGCTTGGTGGTGAAGAACGGGTCAAATAGCCGCTTGCGAACCTCTTCGCTCATTCCCGGGCCACTGTCGGCGATGCAAATTACAATGCGATCGCAATCACTGAGCTGGTTTTTACTGTGGCTTTTCATGCCAGCTTTTTTCATGAGGGTGCGAATCACGATTGTCCGAGGTTCCCGTTGATTTTCTAGAGCGTCGATCGCATTGCTGATAATATTTAGAAATACCTGGTTTAACTGACCCGCACAACAGTAAATTTTGGGTATTTTTCCGTATTCTTTAATAATTTCAATCCCGTTTTTTATACTGCTCTGATGCAATCTGTGCTGCAAGATTAACAGTGTACTGTCAATTCCTTCATGAACGTCTACCAACTTCATTTCTGATTCATCCAGTCTCGAAAAATTCCGCAGCGACAGCACAATATTACTGATTCTTTCTACTCCTACTCTCATGGAATTTAGCATTCGTGGCAAGTCTTCCTTCAGAAAATCTAACTCTAACTCCTTAACTTTTTCAGCAATCTGAGGTACTGGGGACGGATAGCATTCCTGGTAGAGACTTAACAGTTCAATTAAATCGTGAAAATAGTTGTATGTGTGAGAAATATTGCCGTTAATAAAAGTTGCGGGATTGTTGATTTCGTGGGCGATGCCAGCCACCATCTGACCGAGGCTCGACATTTTTTCTGATTGAACTAATTGGATTTGAGCGTGTTGTAGCTTTTCGTAGGCTTCTTGCAATTGGGCTGCTTGTTTTCTCAATTGAGATTCGGAAGCTTGGAGTGCGGCGGCGGAAATTTTGCGGTTGGTTATATTTTCAATCATCCCTAAATTGTAAATGGGTTTTCCTTCGCCGTCTCGAATCAAAGTAGCTGTCACGTTTACCCAAACAATTTTACCGATAGCGGTAATCTGGCGGAGTTCGATTTGATAGTGAGTAATTTCTCCCCGCTCCAGAGAATCAGCAACTTGGAGATTTTTTGGAGAATCTTCGGGATGTCCAAGTTCAATAAATGTTTTGGCGAGCAATTCGGCTGCGGTATATCCCAGCATTTCGCAGTAAGTTTTATTAACTCTCACTAACTTGTTATCATCTAAATTAGCTAAGTAGATAGCGATCGGTGCATCTTCAAAAATTGTGCGAAATAGTTCCTCGCTGGCCCGGACTTGAGCTGCTAGGGAAAGCCTATCGGTGATGTCTTCAAACGTAGACAAAATGCCGACAACATTGCCGGAATTGTCGTGTAAAGGTATTTTATTTGTATCCAGACAGCACTGGGTGCCGTCGGCTTGCATTTTGGATTCTAAGATGTGATATTCTGGGGTGTTGGTTGCCATGATGCGGCGGTCGCAGGCTCGAAAAAATTCTGTTTCTTCGGGCTTCCAGGGCATATCGAAATCGGTGAGACCGGCGATTTCACTGGGGTGATTGAAACCTGCGACTTTGGCAAAGTTTTTGTTGCCTCCCAAGTAAACTAAATCTCGATCTTTCCAGGCGATTAACTGAGGGATGTTATTGATTACCAACCACAGCATATTTTGGGATGTTTCCAAGGCTTCCGTGCGTTCTAGGACGCGCTTTTCAAGTTCTTGATTGGCTTGTTGCAGGGCGATTTTTGACTCGCTGAGGGCGATTTCTGCTAGCTTGCGATCGCTGATGTCGATTGTCACTCCCTCCCACAGTATATCGCCCCCCGGCTGCAGTTCGGGGCGGGCAATGCCGCGAATCCATTTCAGTTTTCCCGATCCGGTTACGATCCGCCCTTCATATATCCAAGGTTTGAGAGTTTCGCCGGAAACTGCGATTGATTCTAACAGATTGTTGAGGTCTTCAGGATGCACCGTTGCCCAAATTAAAGCGGAGTTTTCTTGAATTTTCTCTGGCTCTAATTCGTAGAGTTCCCAACAGCCTGAACTCACATAAATGAATTCATCGGAACCGTCGGGATGCAGCAAGTATTGATAAATCATTCCCGGCACATTGGCGGCCATTTTTTGAAATCTGGCTTCGCTTTGCCGCAGTGCTGATTCTGCAAGTTTGCGATCGCTAATGTCAATCAACACGCCGTCCCAAATAATGTCACCTTTTTCGCCCGGTTCTGGCCGGGAAGCCCCGCTAATCCACTTAATCCGATCGCCCGGAAAAACAAATCTGCCTTCCCACCGCCAAGGCTCTAAAGTTTTAGCTGAGATAGCAACTGATTCGTGGAAGCTGGGCGCATCCTCTGGATGAATCATTTCGATCGCGGGAATTGCTGAATTTTGGAGTACAAGAGGTTCTAATTCCCAGAGCTCGCGACAGCCGGAACTGACGTAGGGGAATGACACAGTGCCGTCTGCTGCTAACTGAAATTGATAAATCATTCCCGGAACGTTGGCGGCTAGTTTTTGAAACCTCGCTTCGCTTTGCCGTAGTGCGGTTTCTGCTTCTACGCGATCGGTAATATCGTAAAATGCCGATAAAATTGCGGCTTCGCCATTAAAATTAATCGCTCGCATCGACATTTTTACCCAAAAAAAACTGCCATTTGCTTTCTTGAGGCAGATTTCTTCGCGGTCTGCCAAGCCCTTTTGTTTGACTAATTCTATCAATTGACTGCGGTCATTGATATTGGCATAAAGTTCATTTTTTTTGCGTCCGATAAGTTGTTCGCAACTCACACCTAAACTTTCTCCGAGGGCAGAATTTGCATACAAAATTACGCTATCTTCTAGGCGCGTAATTGACATGGGAACGGGAGTCACAGTGGCGATCGCCCGCAATCTTTCTTCGCTTTCTTCCCTGGCTGTTTCGGCTGCTACTCTTTTGCTAATATCGTTCTGAACTCCGATAAAATGGGTTAATTTTCCCTCATTGTCTAGGATGGGGGAAACCATTAATTCGTTCCAAAAAGGAGTTTTGTCTTTGCGATAATTTTTGAGAACTACCTGAATTTCCGTTCCCGATCGTAAACTGCTGCGGAGTTTATCTAATTCGCTCTGATCGGTATCGGGGCCCTGCAAAAACCTGCAGTTGCGTCCAATAACTTCTTCGGTACTGTAACCGGTCAGTTTCTCAAAAGCAGGATTGCAGTAGATAATAGGTGTGTCAGGCCTGCGAGCATCCGCGATGAGGATGCTGTTGCTCGAAGCTGCGATCGCCCGCTCTAGGAGAGACAGGTTGAAAGAGTCTGTTGTCATCTGTAGCAATATTCACGCTCCTTCGGAGCGGACAGAAGAATAAAAAAATATAAACACCTGAAGCCATTCTTATTCTATAATCTTATTTTTAATTTAGCTTTCTTAACAAAGTCAGCAGCCCAAAAAAGTCGGCGTGGGAGACGACTAATACCATTTTAGGTGTGAGATTTTGGATTGGCAATGACTGATTCCATCATGGTGGGGATCGTGGGTCTACAGTTGCCTTCTTTTGGGAAATTAGTATCACCGAAGGCATGAGGCACTTATCCAGAAAACCGAAGGTGAAAATACCGAAGGCGGCAAGAAAACAGAAGGTGAAAATACTGATCTTTTCAAGTTTTTTTCTTCTCCTCCTTCCATCCGGCTCGCCAACCCTTTTAAATTGACAAGTTGATGCAAGAACCCTGAGCAGTTTTGCTGACTTCAATTCTGGCTTGAAAAGCTTCTTTCAGGTGGGGCATATGGGTAACGGTGAGGATGCAGGCGAAGTCGGAGGCGATCGCATTAATTGCAGCAATCAGCCGATCGCACCCTTCCGCATCCTGAGTCCCGAATCCCTCATCAATAATCAACATTTGCAAAGCCGTGCCCGCCCGCTGAGACAGCAGTCTCGCCAGCGCCAGCCGAATCGCAAAATTAATCCGAAAAGCTTCACCGCCCGAATAAGTTTCATAGGCGCGAGTACCGCGAGCATCAGCAATTAAAATGTCTAAAGTGTCAATCAACTTAGTTGCTTTTTTAGAAGCAGCCGCCCGCTGAGTAATAAATTGAACGTGCAATTGATTCGCGCTCAATCTCGACAATATCTGATTGGTTTCAGCTTCGAGTTGAGGCAAAACATTTTCAATCATTAAAGCTTGAATGCCGTTTTTACCAAATGCTTGACCCAGCTCTTGATAAACTCGCTGCTGGCGTTTGGCAACTTGCATTTGCTCTTTTTGAGCTACTAGCTGAACTTGCAGAGTTTCCAGATTTTGCTGCTGCTGCTGGAGGCGTCCGAGACTTCCCAAATGTTGGTCTAGCTGCTGGCGGCGGCGACTGATTTGCTGTTCGATCGCACTTATTCTGGCTGTGGGATCGGGATGTTCTTGCAATTGCTGGTTCATCGCTGCAGTTTGAGCGCTGACAGCTTGCAAATCTCGATCGCGCACAGCGATGGAATTTGCTATTTCATTAACCCGCTGCTGCACTTGCGGGTACTGCACAGTTGCCGATCGCAATTTTTCGGCGCGGGCGATCCAAAACTGCGATCGGCGCATTTCGCTGCGGACGTGTTCGTGCTGTTCCAAATTATAGCCAATTTCCGCAATGTATCTATCTAAAGATAGAATTTGCTGCTGTATTTCCGAGCTGTTTTTTTGCTGTTCTAACTGTTGCTGTACGGTGGCTAATTGAGTTTGCAAATCCGGGCGGCGGGCATTAATTTTATTCAGTTTCTGCTGAGCGTCTTTGATTTGAGCTTGCTTAATTTCCGCCCACCGCAAGCGCTTTTCATCGCTGCGGGCGAGGGAGTGGCTGCGATCGCTGTAATTGAGCTGTTGCAGTTGCTGTTCGATTTGCTGGAGTTCGCCCAAATCCTCCGCTGCATACTCGCCGGTGCGTAACAACCGCTCTATTTCTGCAGCGTCTTGACGCATACTTTGCAGTCGGTTTTCATCTTGGCCCAGGCTATCTAATTGTGCTTGTAAATGACTGCGACGTTCCCGCAATTCTTGGTAGGGCGCTAATTCCTCTTCTAGTTCGCGGTATTCATGTCTGAGGACTTGAATTTCGCGCTCGGAGACGGCCAACTGTTCGCGCACAACCCACAGTTGGTTCCAGATTTCCTGCTGTTGGGTGTGGTGTTTTGTGACTACTAAATTCCAGTAGTGTTCGTCTAAAGGTCGATCGCACAAAGGACAATTGCCAAAATTTGCATCCCGCACCATTAAATGCGAATTCGATGGCTCGTTTTCCGCAAAATTCGCGGCTTTACCTTCACCTGCGGTTTTTTCTCCTTCATGTTTCCGCAGGAGTTGCAGTTTTTGGTCGAGCTCGGCGAGTCTGGTTTGATAGTCGCGGCTTTTGGCTTGCAGGTTTCCTAGAAAGTCGTGCCTTTCTTGACCTTTTTCGCGGACTCGCTGCTGATAAACTCGCTTGTTTTCCAACTGCAAAATTTGATTGGCGATGGCCGAGATTTCCTGCTGTAATTGCGGCTGTCGCTTCTGCTGCTGAACTTGCACCTGTCGGTTGATTTCCTCTAAGCGGGCGGTTAAACCGGCGCGGGCGCGATCGAGCTTTTGTTGCTTTTGCTGCTGCTGTTGTAGCAGCGGCGAAACTTGCAGTTGCAGTTGCTCTAGTTCGTTGAGGCGCGATCGAACTGCTTGCAACTGTGCGAGTCCTTTGTCAACCTCCGGCTGCTGTTTGAGAATTTCCAGAACATCTTTTTCATCTTGTTCTAAAACCTCTAATTGAGCTTGCAACTGCTGAATTTTGCTTTGCAAAAAGCTCAGTTCTTGCCGCTGCTGTTCTTGCAATTGCTGGCGCTGATTTTGGGTTTGTTGGTTTGCCTTGAATTTGCCAGCCAGACTTTCTTCTGTCGCTTGCAAGCTGTGGAAATACGCGATGCCTGCTGTTATTTCCTTTTCTTGTTCTAGGAGGGCTTGTAGCTCATTTTGCTGCTGTTTGGCTGCGCTGAGTTCTTGCTGCAAGCGGCGGCATTCTTGAGTGATATTGTAGTGCTGTTGCTGGTGGCCGGCGAGGAGTTTTTGCCAAGTTTGCCGGTTGTGGTGCTGGAGTTGCAGTTGCTGTAACTCGGTTGTGTCGGCTTGCTGCTGCTGCTGAAGCAAATCGGTTGCTTGCTGCAATTGAGTTTGTTCGGAGGCGAGAGCCTCTTTTTGTTGCAGTTGCTCTTGTACGGTTAGCAAACTCTGTTTGAGCACTTCGACTTGAGCTTTAAATTGTTTGGAGGTATCCTTGGCTTGGTCGGATAAAGTATCGTAGGAGTCGAGTTTGAGCAGGTTGGCTAAAACTTGTTTGCGTTCGATCGGTTTTTTGAGCATAAATTCATCAGCTCGCCCTTGCCGCAAATACGCCGAGTTGATGAAAGTATCGTAATCTAGTTTAATGTGTTCGAGGATTTTTTGCTGAGTTGTTCTCAGCCCCTTGTCTGTGAGCGTGCGAAAATTCACCCCCCCCGCCCCCCCCTTACTAAGGGGGGGAGAAGAATTTAAGTTTTCTGGATCTTCTTTATTAAGGGAAGAATTCACTTCTTCTGGCTCCCCCTTACCAAGGGGGGGGAAGGGGGGGTTTGTTGCTACTTGAAATTCCAAACTTCCCGATTGTCCGCGCCGACGGTTGCGAATCACCCGGTAGATTTGGCCGCCGGTGGAGAAAGTGAAATCAACGCGCACATCAATTTCGCCGATATGGATGATATCGTCTTCCGTATCGCTGCGGCAACAGCCCCAAAGTGCCCAGGATATGGCTTCTAAGAGGGAGGATTTGCCAGCACCGTTAGGCCCGCAAATGCAAGCAGTGTGCAAGCCGCGAAAGTCTAAAGCAGCTTCGCGATAGCTGAGAAAATTTTTGAGTGTAAGTTGTATAGGAATCATTTAGGCCATCGCGCCATACAATCTATCTATAAATAACACTATTTGTACGCTGTTGCCTAGTTATTCAATCTAGATCCAGAACAATTGTCAGTGCTTCTGTAATTTCTTCCATAATTGTCTCGGACAGGGTTCCGAGTTGTCGGAGAAATCTTTGTTGAGAAACGGAACGGACTTGAAAAGCGTCGGCGGCGGAGAGTTTGGCCAAGCCATTTTCTGATGTCGGTTCGAGCTGCACCATCCAATCAAGCGGGGAAAAAAGATCGTTCCATGCTGTAATTGGAACAATTACTTTGAGGCGCAAATTTCCCACTTCATCATCGCTGACAACCACAACAGGTCTAGTTTTGCCGATTTCATCTCCCACCGTTGGATCTAGTCTGACGAGCCACACTTCGCCCTTACGCATTAGTTTCTACCCCTGCGCTCAGGTATTCTTCCTCTGAATCGAAATACGGTTCGCTGTCGGGCGACCACAAATCGTGCAGCGGCCCTCCTGGTTCATACAAAGGAACCGCTGCTTCGGCTGCGGCTCTGAGTCTCCGCTTTCTCTCAGCTTTGCGCTGGGCTTTTTCTTCTATTTCTTCGCGCATCATCCGCGAAGCTGTTTCGATGATTTCTAGGCGTTCTTCTGCTGTCAGATTTTTGAGTGCTGCTAAGATTTCTGTTTTGGTCACGGTTTTTTCGGGTGGTTGGTGAGAAAGTACGATCGATCCGGGAGCATCCCGATACTCGGCTACAAACGAGATTTGTGCGGTTTTTACTGTACGGGCTTGCAACCTTACGGGTAATTGTTGGGATTTTCAACTATCAAACCCTCACTTGTTGCTGCTGCATTCAGCTCCCCGTCAGCAGATACAAAAGTCATCGCAGGCAAACTGTTAGCTGTGCAAAGGTTATTTATGCCACAGCCTGTTGCTAGCTGCACAGCATCATAGCCTCGCAATCCGTAGGTTTCAGCTAATGCCATTGCAGAGTTAATAATGCTTTCGGTGAATTCTACAACCTGATACTAAGATTGTAGGTCACTCCTGAACTGATTGCACGCTGCTGTAGCATCTGTCGCATTGATACTTCGGCCGCGCGACCTTATGGTAATTGCAGCAACAATTTCAACACTTGTAATAGCAGCAATCAATATATCGTTGTTAAGTGCAGGATCGCACAAACTCAAAACCCATGCCGAACCTATTTCATTAATGTAGCGTTTGACCAGCGCACTGCTATCTACAAAATAAATTGTCATCTAGCGGCGTTCCTCAATAATTGTCTCAGAAACAGGCTTACCCTGTACCTGAATTAGTCGCCGTTCTGTTTGCTGACTCCCAGAAGAATGCTTGATTTTTTTTACTAAACCAGAAGTTAACAGCGCTTGGTGCAATTTTGTCCGTTGAGCAGTTTGTTCTTTCTGGGCCAGATATATCCCTATAGCGCGCTCTAGTTGCTGTAGTTCTAGCAGTTCCAGAGTGTCAAGCTGATTGAGGATTTTGTTGAAGATTCCCTGCGGCATAGGATTCTACTTTTTACGCTTGGCTAGTCTGTCTATTATACAACTATCAGACTTGCACACTGTCACGAATATTCCGGCTTTCTGGACTTAGATTGATGGCTGAAACGACCTATTATCCTTCATCGATCGGGCTTGTGCGTCCAGGACGAGTAAAGAAACCAGGTTTCTACGAAGATTTCCAACCCTACATTACCGCTCTGTGCTTGTGGCGCACCCTACATTGATCGCATAGACAGATTTTCCATCATCAAAAAGGGTTGACTGTATTCCTACAGCCAACCCCGCACATATTTATTTGTCCTGCGTTTGCTCAAACAGCAACACTACCGGGCAATATTCGGGAACGTATAGCCGACACCGACTAACAATCCCACTTCAGCTCCGTCTACAAAACCAACATTCAGTCCCGCTGTTGCTGTTAAATTTCTCGACAGCGGCACATCTACACCCCCCGAAATCAGGAAGCCAAAAGTACCGTCACCGCCGGTAGAAATTAGCACGCCAGCACCTGCATAAGGAGCCGCAGTAATCACAAAATCCTCGCTGACTTCGACGGCATCTTGAGATACAAAATCGAAGGTAACGGGAACTAGAAAAGCTAAGTTGTCGCGGAACAAAACAGTCGGTCTCACCGATAAATTGTTCGTCAAACCGATTTTGCTAATAATCGCAAATGAACCGTCGCCTAAAGCTGAATCTCCGCCAAAACCTAGATTGCCGCCAATGCCGATGTAGCTGGGCCCAGAACGAGTAGCTCGGCCTGGTCGGATTTGAGTTCCTTGAGCTACTTTTTCAGTTGGTTCCGAGACAGTTGCCGGTTTTTCAGCAACTTTCGGTTGGTTTGTCAAAGCTGAGGCGGAAGTGCTGACAGGATTGCTCAACAATTCTTGTGCTGTTTGGACTTCTTTTTCTTCCTTCGTTGCAGTTACTTCCAGATTATTGGTCTGGGCAACAATTGAGGTAGGTCGATCGCTCTTTTTGGCAGTCTCGACTGTTGACTGCACTTTGACACCATTATCAGCAATTTTAGCGGTTTCTTCCGACTTTTGGGTCTCAGCAGCAATGGATGTATTTTGCGCTGTTTCTGTCTCAGCAATTTCAGATGTTACTGCTTCCGATTTTTCGGGTGCAGCCATAGATACTTGCAAGTTGGCTGCCGATTCAGAGGCTGCTGGCTCTGCCACTTCTGTTAGTTCGCTCCAACTGATAGAATCAATTTTTTTATTACTAGCCGTTGTTTCTGCGTCGGGTTTAACTGCTGAAGTTGCCGTCGGCTCAGAAATTTGGTCAATATTTTGAGCTGCGATTGTTGCAGTTGTAGCGACATCGGGCAAGTTGCCAGTTTCAGCTTTCGCTGACATGGTACTGCAACAAACAGCTAAAGCTGCAAGATTTATTAACGCAAAAGTAGACTTGGAAAATAGACTATTCATAGAAACTCCTCAATGAAGGGTGTGTTAAAAGTGTAAGTGTTTGAGGGCGAACATCGAGAGCTTTGCTCAAAAAAGACACAAATATGAGTTGTGTTGTTCCTAGATTGCCATTTTACTGTTGAATAGTCAACTCTCAAGCTGATTAGATTCAAGAACGGACGGCGGGTTTAGAGGCTAATTTAAATTTACCGATCGATCGGCAAAAAATCAATCCTAGGGATGATTCCATCCTTAATCCTGTTTAATTGATGGGTCGATCGCGCGTCTCGCTTGCATTCTACAATACTGTACTTGGGGGCGCTGCACTCGCAGCCACGCCGGAAAAACCCGGTTTTTGAGGGCGCACCAGCTCGAAACCAAGAGACAGCAAGCTGTCAAAACAGTTTGGGCAACCCCGCCGTCCCAAGCAAGTGCAGTTAATACAACCCGATCGGCTGCTGCAGGGTCCATGACAATTAATGTAGAATAATACCACCGATCCGAGAAATATTTGTGGCTCGATCGTGTCAAAATTACTGAATTTTATGAAAATTGTGTAAAATTTAGTGTTCTATTTGTAAAGTTTAGCCTTCGCTTTCGCTCAGGGTCTGACCATCTCACAACAGCACGCAACTAAACAAGTAAAAAAATACAAATTATCTCATCTCAACCTGACTTTATGAGCAAAGTTCTAGTGATATTAGGCGAATTGAGCGATCGCGACATCGATTGGATGCTCGCCAACGGCACCCGCACCCAAGTCCTCCCCGGCACAACCCTGATCACCGAAGGTAAGCCCTTAGACGCCCTGTACATAGTTCTGGAGGGAACTTTGAGCGTTGCGGTATCATCTTTGGGCGACAAAGAAATCGGAAAAATTATTTCTGGCGAAGTGTTAGGCGAAATGTCTTTTGTAGACGGAAGGCTTCCTTCTGCTAGCGTCACGGCAATTGAAGAGTGCCTCATCCTGTCAATTCCCCGGCGACTGCTAACTGAAAAACTCGAGCAAGACGTGCTTTTTTCCCTGCGGTTTTATCGGGCGATTACCAAATTTCTGTCGTCGAGACTGCGGGGTACAGTCAAACGCTTCGGCGATGATAGTGATGGTTTAATATATGAAGATCCCGACGGCGAGGACGGCATCCCCCAAAATGTCGAAAATCCCGATTTGGCGGCATCGAGATTTCAATGGCTGTTGGAGCGTTTGAAGGGGAGTTGAGGGAAGAAGGAAGTTCGGCAACGGATTCTGTAACGGATGTAACGGATGTAACGGATGTAACGGATGTAACGGATTTCAGGAAAAAGGAAGAAGAGAAAAGAACACCTATTTCCAATTACCAATTCCCAATTCCCAATTAGAAAACATATTTTTCAGCGACGCGCCAATAGCGAGAAAAACGCTTCAAATCAATGTAACCATCGTAGCGGACAAAGGGTTCGGGTGGCAAAACTTCTACTGGGTGCGATCGCTTAATTTCCCGGCAAATATCCTGAAACCGAGGACTGGGACTTTCGGTAGTTACCACTTGATTTGCGCCGGATTCGATCGCAAAAGCGATAACTTCCGCAGCCACATCGCCCCGCCGAATAACTACCGGCAACTCCAGCAAACATTCGTAAATAAACACCATTCGTTTGAGACTCAACTGCCATTCATCAATCAGCGCATCATCCCAAACCCAGATTGCCGGTGCCTCTGGGTGCGCTTGAAAAGCGGGGCCTTCAGGACTCAAACAGTCGCCGTGCAGCCAAATAATCGAATTGTTCATAAATTGGGAATTGTTGACTGTTGACTGTTGACTGTTGACTGTTGACTGTTGACGGTTGACTGTTGACGGTTGACTGTTGACGGTTGACTGTTAACTATTAACTGTTGATAACTAATGACTAATGACTACTGACTAATGACTACTGACAACTGACTTTTTAATTTCTGCGACCTTTTTTAGGGCCTTGCCAACTTTTAGAACCGCCGGTACGATCGACCTTTTCTCCATTAGGAAACAACTTCCCTTCCAAATATTCGTAAGTTCCCTCAAAATCGCATTGCCCATACAGAGGACAATCCCGACAATAAACCGCCTTAGTGTAACGATCCAAATTTTCCCGATTAAAAAAATAAGGTTTGTGACTAAAAGTGCTTGCTACCCACTGCCAAGAAAGATTATTGCTCGCCGGATCTCCATCTAGCAAATGTTGCAAAAACCAGCGAGCTCCGGCTTGCCAGCGCACGTGGCGCCAGTGTACGAGATAAGCGGCAGTCCACATCCGCTGGTGGTTGTGCAAATAACCAGTTTCTCGCAACTGGCGACTGAAACTGTCGATGCAAACCAAACCAGTCGTGCCCTCGACGACATCCTGCGGCAGAGTTTCGCTGTAATCTTTAGCAGTGTAACCAGTTTTGTAGGGTTCCCGGTCTTGCCAAATCCCGTTGCCCAATTCGGCGTACAGTCGCTGCCAATAATCCCGCCAACCCAACTCGTTGACGAGTTTTACTGCCTCTTCTCGATGCCGCACCTTCTCCAGTACGGCATCCCGGACTTCCGCAAGACTCAAAACGCCGTAGCGCAAATAGGGCGACAAGCGCGTTACCGCACCGTTGAGGAAATTGCGGGTTGAGCCGTATTTGCTGGGGTCAATTTGTTGCAGGGCTGTCTCGGCTGCTTTCCGCCCGCCTGGGGTTGGGGGTACGCTGCTGTCCCTGGCGGCGGCTTCGGGGAACTGTTCGCGCACGTAGGCAATTAATTCGTCGCGGCTGGCAAATTCCCGCTTCATGTCCTGACTCATTGTTTTTTCAAGCGGCTGCTATTCTTTCCTCATGTTAAAGCTATTCGATCGATCGTGCGGGTCGATGTCCTAAATTGCTTTTCACTCCTGCTAACTCACATCTTGCACCCTTGTCAGCAACAGGCTTTCCGGCCTGTTCCACAAGAAAATTTATCTTTTGTGGAACAGGCCGGAAAGCCTGTTCATAAAGGCTAATTGAGAATGGTGCAATATCTCAGTGGTAACGTACAGTTTTCCCCCGCCGCAATCGATCGTCGGTTCGTAGCCAAAATTAGCATCAAAGTCAGTACACTCAGGGATAGATATCATAGCAAAATCTCATGGAAACTTTTCCGGCGCACGCTCAAGCGATCGCCAGCTTAGCTAACCGACAGCAGCAAGGTACAAAACAACTGGAAAACAGCGAAGTTCAAGAGTTCGATCGAGCCATGATGCGCCGCTGCATAGAATTGGCTCGCCGTGCTCTCGGCAAAACCGCACCCAACCCCCTTGTCGGTTCTGTAATTGTCCGAGACGGCAAGATTGTCGGCGAAGGGTTTCATCCCGGTGCCGGTCAACCTCACGCCGAAGTTTTTGCGCTCCGGGAAGCGGGGGAACTCGCCGAAGGAGCGACTGTCTACGTGAACCTGGAACCCTGCAACCACTACGGCCGGACTCCCCCTTGTTCCGAAGCTTTAGTTAACGCCAAGGTGGCAAAAGTAGTGGCTGGCATGGTCGATCCGAATCCTTTGGTAGCTGGAACTGGGCTGGCCCGGTTGCGAGAGGCTGGCATTGAAGTGGTGGCGGGAGTGGAAGGGGAAGCTTGCCAGAAACTCAACGAGGCTTTTGTGCACCGGATTTTGTACCGCCGGCCTTTTGGAATTTTGAAATATGCAATGACTTTGGACGGTAAAATTGCTACCAGTAGCGGCCACAGCGCTTGGGTGACAGGCGAGGAGGCTCGGAGCGAGGTACACCGGGTGCGCGTCGGCTGCGATGCTGTGATTGTTGGGGGAAATACGGTGCGTCTGGACAATCCCCTACTGACGAGCCACCAGCCTGATAGGAATAATCCCCTGCGGGTGGTGATGAGTCGCACTCTGGATTTGCCGAAGTCGGCTTGGTTGTGGGAAACCTCTGTGGCGGCTACTTTGGTGCTGACTGAGCCTGGGGTTAACCCGGAATTTCAGGAATTTTTGATCGCAAAAGGGGTGGAAGTTGTGGAATTGTCGCCGCTGACGCCGACTAATGTTATGGGTTATTTGTACGATCGATCTTTTCTTTCTGTACTCTGGGAGTGCGGCGGCACTTTGGCCGCGAGGGCAATTGCTGAGGGTGCAGTTCAAAAAATTATGGCTTTTATTGCTCCTAAAATTGTCGGTGGCCAAGGAGCTCCAACTCCTGTGGGAGATTTGGGCTTTTCGGCAATGACTGAGGCTTTGACTTTAGAGCGGATTTCTTGGCGCGCGGTGGGTGCAGATTGTGTGGTAGAAGGCTATTTAAAAATTAAAGATTGAAAGTTAAAAGCGAGTCTTTTGAGTTTTTGATTTTTAACTTTTAACTCCTTTTATGGTGGAAATTCTGATTTGGAGTTTGATGATTGGCAGTCTCGGCTTGGAGGCTGGGCTTGTGGGTCTTTTGGTGAACCACGAGCAATTGGATGCGGGGCAAAAATGCGATGAGGAGGAGGAAGTTTTGACTCGGTACGAATCTCAAGAGGATAATTTTAATGCGCCTGAAAATGCGCGCTCCAATGGCACTCCCCCATCTGATCCCAATTCTGTTGATTTGACGGTTTGGGAGTACAAGATTGTGCGGGCTAGCAACGATTTGTTCCGCAATCCTGCGATTTTTCACAAGCTATGCCAGGAAGAAGCGGAAGTTGGCTGGATTTTGCTCGAAAAGCTAGACGACAGGCGGGTGCGGTTCAAACGTCCGATCGCGCTGCGGGACGCGCCGATGCCTAATTTACCACTGTTTGACCCTTACCGCACTCATTACGGCCCGCTCTCGAATGCGATGACTTGGGCTGCGACGATCGTGTTTCTGAGTGCGATCGTCCTTCCGGCTGTTTTGGGCTATGCTTTGGTGTCTACTACTCTAAGCAGAAGTCGCTCTAATTGGCCTCCGACACCTGTTCAATCTTTGCCCTCTCCCAGCGGGCCCGAAACTAATAATTGAAAGATCAGCCCAATGGAAGATAGAAGATGGAAAAGAGAATTGTTTGTTTTAATATCAAGTACGGTCAAAAATTTATAATTAGGTTTGTAGTGAGGGCTTAAGTCTTCTCTTCTCTTAAGAGGATGACAACAAACAATTATATTATAAGTCATTAACCGGACAGTATCTAACTGACAATCCCGCAGAATTATTTAATTATAAATTTTTATGTAATTCTGCATTCGGTCTTCCACCTTCCTATTTTGGCTGCCTTCGAGTGTAAACCCTCATGTCATAGAAGCGGCGTGGGAGAAGGAGCGGAAAGCAATCTCAAGTCATAATTTGTATCGCCTTGAAATTGAGAAACGCGGACAAAATAAGTCCCCGCAGGTAAAGCCCCATTGCTGACTATTGTTTCTGAAGACGTGCCTAAATTGTTAGACGAAGCAATAATATCGTCTAATCCAACTGCGCCGTTGCCGTTGAGATATTGAATTAATTCTACATCAACATCTGCACTCAAACCGTCAATAGTTACACTGAAAAGGCTGGGAGTATTGAGGATAAAACTGTAAATGTCGGCTGGTTCTGCATCTCCCACAAAATCGCTCGCCGTTTGAATTTCTCCCAGAATACCCAGGCTTTTTGCTACGTTCAAATTGTCTGCGGTATCGGGGAGAGTGCTCAACAGTCCTTCTTGTTGACCGAATTGAATGTAATGGCCGATCGCACTTTGAACTGCGCCGCTTTGAACGGCTGCTGCTACCAGCGGATATTTTTCTAGATAAAAGCTGGGATCGAAGAAAACGCTGGCTTTGCGGTTTTCTAATTGACCGGCTTTTAAATAGTGTTCAAAGGCGGTAAATTGATTGGTTTGGACTGCTGTCTGAACGTCTGGGTTGCTTGCTAGATAGAAACCAACATCGAAAAAAGGATTGGGGTTGCGTCGTTCAAATTGACCGAATCTAATAAAGTGATCGGCTGCTGAAAAGCCGTTGAGTTTGGCTGATACCGCTACATCTGTATTGGTGTCTAAATAATAGCTGGCGTCGAACAGGGCATTCGGGTCGCGATTTTCAAATTTGCCAATTTTTCGGTAGTGATCGAAGGGACTCGATACCGTGCCTCTGGCAACTGCTACGGCGACATCTGGGTTGTTTTCGAGATAAAATTTCCTGTCGAACAGTGTTCTGAGGGTTAGCATTATTAAAAAAATCTCTCTGGGCTTTAGTCTGGAAAGTGCACGATCGAGAATCCAGTTTACATCAAAGTTTTGTTTTGTGAGGATGTCTTAATTATGGCTAAGTCTGCACTGATGGCTATGCTGCGCCGCGCTGCGAGTATTGCCCAGAAATCAAGGGAAACGGGCATTCCGGCTGATGAACTGCTGGGGATGCTGAGCGTGAAGCGAAGCTATCCCGTAGGGAATCGCATTCCTAATTCTGCCATATCTCGTCGCCAGTTGCTGCACGGGGGTTTAGCTGCTGCGGGGGCGGCCGCTGCTGCGACTTTTACCAGGGATGGAGGGGGAGCTTTTGCTCAACAGGGCGGACGATCGCCGATTTTGGTTGTGGGTGCAGGGATTGCGGGTTTGACGGCGGCTTATCGCTTGGGCCAAGCGGGCGTGCGCGCCGATATAATCGAGGCAACTAACCGCGTGGGGGGGCGGATACGCACGGTTCCCAAGGTGGCTGGAACGCTAATTCCGGCGGATTTGGGGGGAGAATTTATTGACACCGGTCATACTAATTTAATCTCGCTGGCGACGGAATTGGGTTTGCGGGCGATCGACTTAGCCCAAGTGCAGAGTGGACTGGTGAAGGATACTTTTTTCTTTGAAGGACGGCGCTTTTCTCTTGAGCAATTAATCGCCGATTTTGCGCCCCTAGCTAGTAAAATTAATGGAGATTTGGCCGCTATTGGAGATAACATTAGCTATCAAGATTTTACGGAAGCAGCGGAAAGATTGGACAATCTTTCGATCGCTGAATATGTAGACCAAGCTGATACTAGCACTATTGTCCGGCAGTTACTCCGCATTGCTTATACGGGAGAATACGGTCGAGATCCTGAAGAACAGTCGGCGTTAAATCTGCTTTTTTTAATCGGTGCTGAATCTGGCAGTTTTGAATTGTACGGCAACAGCGATGAGCGTTATCAAATTGACGGCGGCAACAGTCAAATTATCAACAGTTTAGCCGGTCAATTATCTGGTTCGATCGAGGCGGGGACGGTTTTGGAAGCGATTACTCTTTTGCCGGATGGCCGCTATCGCGTAAATTTGCGATCGGGACAAAGCGCCTTCGATCGCACTTACGAGCGAGTTTTGTTAACTTTGCCGTTTAGCACTCTGCGAGACGTTAAAATTAACGTACCTTTGCCACAACCGAAGCGTAGGGCGATCGAGCAATTGGGTTACGGTACTAATTCTAAGTTAATTACTGGCTACCGCAGCCGAATTTGGCGGGAACTTTATCGATCGACAGCTTCTGTTTATAGCGATTTAGGATTCCAGAGTACCTGGGAAGCTACGCCTTTCGCCCCTACTCCTAACGGTTTAGTTACTAATTTTACAGGAGGAAAGCAGGGTTTGTCGATCGGTGCGGGAACTCCAGAAGACCAAGCACAAAGATTTTTAAACCAATTTGAAAGAGTTTTTCCCGGAGTGAGAAATTTGCGATCGGGCAAAGCTGTGCGAGCTTATTGGCCGGGAGAACGCTTTTTCAAAGGTTCTTATTCCTGCTATTTAGTCGGACAGTGGACGCAAATGTACGGCGTTGAAGGCGAACGAGTTGGCAATTTATATTTTGCCGGGGAACACACTTCGCTGGAAAATCAAGGTTACATGGAAGGCGGTTGTGAAACTGGACAAAGGGCGGCTTTTGAAATTTTGCAAGACTTGGGTTTGATACCTTCTGCTAATGCTTTGAATACTCGAACTGCGAGCAGTTTGAACAGTCCCCGTCCGAGCCGAAAAATTCCCGGAGCGCGGAATCTTGGGAATAGAAAGCCGAGTATTAGATAAGCTCGTAAGGTGTACATCTAATTCTTGTTTGCCGTTGCTCCTAGCCCGTGCATCTAATTCTTGTGGGGAGTAGGGGTTGGGCTTCTAGCCCGCCCCAAAATACAATTTAGATGCCCAACAGCTTATGGCGTACAACTTATCAAATAATCTCGTCCGGGTTAATTCCCCGATCGCGCAAATATTCAGCCAGTCGTTCGGCCCGTTCACGTTCGCGATCGGCCCGCTGGCGTTCTGCTGCTAACTGTTCTACACCCCATAAAAGCAGATTTCCTGCTTCATCCCACCAGCGCAACCAATAGCCTGAACGTTGTTCTTTCTCCCCCCGCCACGTTCCTAAATACAAACCAATATCTGCCATCCAGTGGCGACCTTCCGCGTCGGGAAATTCTAATTCGTAGTTGCCATTTTGCAAGCGATATACTTCCAGCAAGCCAGTTTCTGGGTCAAAAATGATGTAAGTTGGTACTTGCAGAATTTGTTCGTAAAAAAACCACTTTCCCGGAGGAAAAGTACGTTTTACAGAATATTCGCCGCCGTCTGTTTCCGACAAAAATTCCATGACAATGGTCGGGATTTCTCCTTCCAAGTTTGGGGTATAACTTTTGCGGTCTCTTCTCGATTCGGCAGGCAGTACCGACGGTACATAAACCCAATCTGGTGCTTTGATGACTAACTCGCCGTTGACAGTAGCGCAAATGCCAAAGTTGCTGGCTATCAGCATTCGTGACCCGATAAATCCTCTCAGTTCTAAGATTTCTCGCAGTGCACCAGCAATTAGCGGTTGACCTGTATTCTCCACTGGTTTTTCTTCTAATTGGAAGTCGTCGGGCAACTTCTCCCAAGTTACGATCAGTTCTAACGTTTTTTGTCCTGGGTTATTTTGAGTAACGACCATGACTTTATTTTCTAAATTGTGATGTCTTATGATAGCATAATTTAAATAGTTGACAGTTGACAGTGAGCTTTTTAGATTTGTAGGTTGGGTTGAGGAACGAAACCCAACACATCCTTGCCGCGAAAAATTTGGGTGGAGTGAAACGGAGGGTTAGTTCATTCGTGTCCAAGCTACGCAATCTCATTTTTATAACATTAACTGAAACCTATTTATATATAATAGATATGTAAGCGGAAATTTTAGGTAAACTATTTAGTAAAATTAACTTGAAAAAATCCTGAATAAATATGAAGATTTTACATTTAACCGTAGCTTTATCGAGTTTGCTAATATCGCCGATATCTGCTCGTCCTTTGCTGGCAGACGCTACAAATACACTGGCTCAAAATTCACCAGTTGATGAGCCGTTTTGCTACATGAAAACCCCCGACGGCAAAACAGTAGACTTGGGCAGATTGTGCGATAAACAGCCAGCATCTGGAACTGCCAAAACTTGCATTCCCGGTTCCAACATCGCTGCAAAAGTGTCAATCGCGGCGGCCAATTATGACGGCAACTTTTTCAGCGGTCAAGTGCTTAATCAAGGCTGCAAAATAATCAAGAATGTCAAAGTCAATTATGAAGTTTTGGACGAGTCAGGCAATTTAATTGACAACGGATTTATCTACTCTGAACCAGTTACTCTTGCACCCGGACAGTCAGCCGCCTTTCGGGGCGAAGTTGTCGCGGGGGCTAAGGTAGTAGCTACTCATGCAGACGCTCAAGAATGATTGTTGAGATTTGTCCGATCGCTGTTATCATATTCTGGCTCCGATATCTCTATGACTTACGCAATGAGTGACCCAGAGATCCCCCTAAATCCCCCTTCTTAAGGGGGACTTTGAATAATAAATAATCTTGTCCCCCCCTTATTAAGGGGGGTTAGGGGGGATCGAAGTTTGAATATTCTTGCATAGATCCCCAAAAACAGAATTTGCGAGGGCAAAATATCTTGAAAACTCGATCGACATACTGGCAAATCTTACCCTACCTCCGTCCCCAAAAACAAACCATCGGTAAAGCATTAGCTTGTACCGTAGTATTTACCATATTTTGGCCAATTATAGCGTGGCTAGTTGGCGAAACCGCCAAATTTATAGGTAAAGGAGATTTACAAGGGTTCGCTCAAATTGCGGCACTCAGCGCCATTATCTTTCTAATTCGCGGTACAGCCCAGTACGGTCAAGATACACTGATGGCCAAAGCTGCTTTGACTATTGCTTTAGAAATTCGCAAAAAAGTCTACTCCCATCTTCAAACTCTCAATATCGGCTACTTTGAAACCGCCAAAACCGGAGACTTATCCTACCGCCTCACCGAAGATATTGACCGCATTGGCGAAGTAGTAAATAAATTTTTTCATCAGTTTATCCCTTGTGTTTTGCAGCTAATTGCCGTCATGGGATATATGATTTATCTCAACTGGCAATTAACCTTGGGTGCATTAATTATTGCACCGCTGATGGCTATTTTAATTGGCTGGTTTGGCGAAAGATTGCTGAGTTATTCACGCCAAAGTCAAAATCGCATCTCTGATTTATCCGCTTTGCTGACAGAAGTATTCAGCGGCATTCGTTTAATCAAAGCATTTGTTGCTGAAGACTACGAAATTGCCCGCTTTGCAGAAGAAGCAGAACAAAACCGCCGCGCTAAGTATTTGTCAGAAAGAGTAAAAGCACTTCAGTTCGTTGTAGTTGGCTTTCTGGAAGCGATGAGCGTGATTTTGCTCTTTTTCCTGGGAGGTTGGCAAATTTCTCAAGGAAATCTCACAGGTACTCAATTTATCAGTTATATCGCAGGGGTGGCACTTTTAATTGACCCCATTGCTATCACAACTGCTAATTACGGAGATTTTAAGCAGGGAGAAGCTTCTAGCGATCGCATTTTTGAATTATTAGCAATTCAACCAACAGTAGTCGAAAAGCCTGGGGCAACTGAACTTCCCCACGTTACCGGAAAAGTCGAATACCGCAATATTAATTTTGCCTACCCCCCTCAACCCCCCCTTGATAAGGGGGGAAAACAGCCTCAACCCCCCCTTGATAAGGGGGGAAAACAGCCTCAACCCCCCCTTGATAAGGGGGGGCAAGGGGGGGTTCCAATTCTGCAAAACATGAGTTTGTTGGTGCTTCCCGGAGAAATGATTGCTCTCGTGGGCGCATCGGGTGCGGGTAAAACTACTTTAGTAAACTTGTTACCGAGATTCTACGATCCGCAAGCGGGACAGATTTTAATTGACGGTATTGATATTCAAGATGTCACCTTAAATACTCTGCGGCGGCAAATCGGAATTGTACCGCAGGAAACTATTCTTTTTTCGGGTACGATCGCTCAAAATATCGCTTTCGGTCAATCTTATTATGAACTGAAAGATGTTCAAAAAGCTGCGGAGATTGCTAACGCTCATCAATTCATTAGTCAGTTTCCCGACGGCTATCAAACTTGGGTAGGAGAAAGGGGTGTAAATTTGTCTGGGGGACAAAAACAAAGAATTGCGATCGCCCGTGCAGTTTTGCTCGATCCGAGAATATTGATTTTGGATGAAGCGACATCGGCGCTGGATTCGGAATCCGAAGGTTTAGTGCAAGAAGCGCTGGAAAGATTGATGCGCGATCGCACGGTTTTTATTATCGCGCACCGCTTGGCTACTGTGCGGAGAGCCGATCGTATTTTAGTTTTGGAAAAAGGCAGAATTGTGGAATCGGGGACGCACGAGGAGTTGCTGGAAAAGGGATCTCGCTATGCTGGCTACTACGCTCAACAGTTTAGTCAGTAGGCTACTTTAGAAACCGGGTTTTTGGCCGTTTCTGCTGGCCTCAACCAAGTATTTTGGAAAAAACCCGGTTTCTGACCACCCGTGCATCCAGGACTATTCTTTTCGGAGTGCGATGGCACCCCCAACTAAGCTAAATAGGCGTTATTTTTCCGAACCTACTTCCGTTATTTTTAGACTCAAAACAGCCGAAAACCTTGTAAATTCGTGAAACATCCCTCAAATTAGGGGCTAAATGCTCAAATTAACTTCCGCTATTTTCCGAAACTGATTCCCTTATTTTGAAACAAGCAACGATCCACTCTTCAGCTAGTGCGTAACTGCGGACTCTTGACCCAGAACCTGCTAAAACTGGATGGATCAAACTACCTTCAGTCCACTCAAGCAGCCATTCGCGGGCCGTCTTGTCAGAAATGCCAAACCAGGATGCAACATCTGAAACGTCGATGGCAAAAGGATTTTCCACTCCATCCAAAACCCTTGCCAAAAGTCGGGTGAGGAGTTGTTGAGAGCGACGTGGCAATGCTTCCCAGGGTAGGGCATCAGGAGAAGCGCCTTGATAAAGAGACTTAGCTTTAGCTTGCAGTTCATCGGCGGCACGAGCCATCGTCTCCACAAAGTAAAGCAGCCAGGGCGTGTGGTCTGGGTCGTGGCGACCTTCGTAGAAGTTCACCGGCAGTCCCATCTGCAACGAACGGTAATAGCGATCGCGATCGGCATTAAAATACTCATCAAATGAGAAAAACCCTCGCATTCGATAGCCGGAACGCCACAGTTCAGCAGTAGCCAATAGCCGTCCCGTGCGACCGTTCCCGTCGTTAAATGGATGGATACTGAGAAAGCGGTGCGTCAGAATAGCCGCACGGATAGGGGCTGACCATTCTGCTGCTGTCGTTGAAGATAGCCAATCGACTAATTCCCGCATCAGGGCGGGTACGTCCCCCGGTTCCGGTGGTCCGTAATCGATCGCCCGCGTGACTGTATCCACCACAGGGCATTCTGTAATGCGATACTCGCTTTTGCTACCCCGCCGCCCGCGACCGCGCACGATGACTATTCGGTGCAGTTCTTTGATAAATGCTTCTGTAATCGGGGTTTGGGCTTCTGCGAATTCTTCCACGCGATCGAGTGCCCGCCAGTAATTTCGGACTTCCTGTTCAGCATCACTTCCCGTGCGCGAGCTCCTGGCGATCGCCCGTCGCACCGCCGCTTCATCCAAGGGATTACCCTCAATCTGAGTAGAGCTGCGCGTACTTCTTTGCAAAGCATCGTGGCGCAGGCGTAGAGTCGTATCAGGTGGCAATGGTAACACCTTAATGACAGCACGGGCACCCTCGATGACTCCCAAATGCTTAACCAGATTGTGATTGTATGAGAAGCGGGGAATAAAGCTCATAGACTAATAGTTCTGAAGTTCGCGATCGATTTCTTCAACAGTTCTGGAAACGTGACGGCTGCGGATTTCTGTAAGCAATTCCAACACTTTACGCCGCCACGGAGGCTGTTCTGGTATAATCACAAAAACTTCAACATCTTCGCCCACCGATCCAGGCGGCACTTAAATTTCCAGTTTATTTCCTGCAAGAACTTTGGTTGTAATTCGTATTGCTGACTGCATACTTCCTCCTTTGCGATGATTAATTTTCAACAGCCCCTAAAGCTTTGAGCGTAACTTTCTCAACTTCCGTTAAACCCGTAACTCCAGCAATATTCATGTTTTCATAAGGTCTGTCACTTTTGAGGATTTTGAGGCACTCACCAGTCTCAATCTCCCACATCATAATTGTGCCATCCCGACTGCAAGCAGCAAGAATTTTTTCATTTGAACTGAAGGCAACTGAGTTAATTCTACTGGTATGATCTTGCAAAATTTTTAGACATTCACCTGTACGGATATCCCATATTCTTACCGTTCCATCGACACTTCCACTAACAAGTATTTCACTAGAAGAACTAAAGGCAACTGAACCTATCCAATCAGTATGCCCCTGCAAGATTAGAAGGCATTCACCGCTGCGAACATCCCACAGTCTGACTGTTCGATCGACACTTCCAGTGGCAAGTATTTCACCGTTGTGGCTAAAGGCGATCGCCCGCGCCCAAGCCGTATGCGCCTGCAAAATTTGGAGGCATTCACCAGTATGGATATCCCACAGCCTTACGGTTCCGTCATAACCTGTACTCGCAAATATCTCGCCCAAAGGACTGAAAGCAGCCGAGTGTACTGAACTGTTATGCCCTTGCAAGGTTTTGAGGCATTGACCACTGCTGACATCCCATAACTTCAATGTTTGGTTATAACTTGCACTAGCAAGTATTTCGCCCGAAGGACTGAAGGCGATCGAGTGTACTTCATTTCCCCACTCTGGCAAAGTATGGAGGCATTCACCACTGCTAACATCCCACAACCTCACTGTTTCGTCATAACTGCCGCTAGCAAGTATTTCACCGTTTGGACTGAAAGCAACCAAGTCTACCCGATCGAGATGTCCGTGCAAGATTTCGAGGCATTCACCACTGCTGACATCCCACAGCTTGACTGTTTGCGCGTCATCCCCGCTGGCCAGCATTTCACCGTTGGGACTGAAGGCGATCGACCTTACTTGATTGCTATGCCCTTGCAGTGTATTCAAGCATTCACCAGTATTGATATCCCACAGCTTCAGCGTTTGGTCACCGCTTCCACTAACAAGTATTTCACCAGCAGGATGGAAGGCGACTGACCCTATTCGATCGTTATGTTCTTGCAAAGTATTCAAGCATTCACCAGTACGGATATCCCACAGCTTCGTTGTGCGATCGTGACTTCCACTAGCGAGTATTTCGCCATTTGGACTGAAGGCGATCGACCGTACTTGATCCAAATGTCCCTCCAAAGTTTTGAGACATTCACCGCTACCGATATTCCACAGCCTCACTGTTTTGTCGGCGCTTCCACTAGCAAGTATTTCACCAGCAGAATGGAAAGCAACTGAAAATACAACTTTAGTATGACCTTGCAAAGTTTTGAGACATTCACCAGTACCGATATTCCATAGCCTCACTGTTTGGTCGCCGCTGCCACTAGCAAGCATCTCACCAGCAGGATGGAAAACAACTGAAAATACAACTTTAGTATGGTCTTGCAAAATTTTGCAGCATTCACCCGTGCGAATATCCCATAACCTTACCGTGCGATCGAAACTACCGCTAGCGAGTATATTTCCATCAGGATGGAAGGTGACTGACATTACTGATTCGGTATGTCCCTGGAAAACTTTTAAACATTCACCAGTCTTGACATCCCATAACTCGATCGTTTTGTCATAACTGGCGCTAGCAAGTATTTTGCCGTCAGGACTGAAGGCGACTGACTCCACCACGTTGGTATGTCCTTTACAGGTCAATATTTCTCTGCAACTGCTAGCTTCCCACAAGCGAACTATGCCATCAGTATCACCTGTAGCTAACAGTTTGCCATCTGGACTAAATATTACTGACCGAACACTGCCGAAGATTTTAGTAAAAGTAGAATTAGCCAAATTCGCTTCAGCCAAATTGACGTGGCGCAGCGTCGCGTTTGTAAAATCAGCACCTAAAATAACTGCACTAGAGAGGTCTTTCCCTTCTAAAGCAGTCTTGTCCTTTTTTAACAACAGAGTTGCCGCATTGCCTCCCACGTAGCCTACTTCAGTTTCTGTTTTACCTCGCGTTGCTTCTATAATTTCGAGTAGGGGCAATCCCCCCGTGGTTGCCCCTAAACCTTGGTCGGGCGGGCACGGGGGCACCGCCCCTACTAGCATCGGCAACAACAAATCCATGACTGCTTTTGTTAGCGGCGCGTGTCCGAAACTCTGAAGAAGTTGATCTAAATCTTCAGCAACAAATCCCTTCAAAGGTGCGATTAGTTCACCATTATTTCTCTTCTGGGCTTGAAGCCGACAATAATTTGACCAAGTGTACGATCGAGGTTCTGCATCAGGGTTGACGCAAGACTGTTCGGGCGCCACTAATTCGGTAAAATCTGCGGCCAAAACTCCCAATTCTGCTGCAAATTTATAAGCGACAAAAAACTCTAATAACGAACGGTGGGCTGGAGTATAATCGCCATCTGCATTGCGGATCAGCATCGTTTGACCCATCATGTCATAATGCCAGTGGTCTAAGTCTTTTTCCTCTTGGACGACGGAACCAAACAGGCCTCGAATGCGATCGGGAAAACCGCGATAATTCAGACTCATTTGGTTTGTAGACAGCATTTCCCACGATAACTCGCACAAAAAGTAAAGCTTATCTGCTAGCGAAGTAAAAGTCCGTTCAGCTTTGATATCTCTCTCTATCTTCCGCCGCACCGCATACAGATAGATCCGCGACATATCGACAGGTTTTCCAGCTTCAATATCGGGCAATGCTTCCAAAATTAACTCGGTCATCACAGGGCGACGCGCTAAATCCAATAGTTGCGGGTTTCCCATCACTTTTTCTACTGTCGCCGCTTCTGTTTGAAATGACAGCGCTTGGCTAATTTGTTGGTCGTTAAATTTCTCTAATTCTAAGACTTCAAATTGGGGAGTTTCGCCTGTTAAAATGGTTGTTGATGCTTGCAGTTCTGCATTGAACAATGCCCGTCCTTCCTTGCCTTCAGGAAAGTGTTCGGTACGGCAAGTGAGGATGACTTTTGCGCCGGGAACCACGGCTTTTGCTAGTTCCCAGAAGTTGTTGATGGTTTCTTGCCGATCGCACTTGGCGGCCATTTCATCAAAACCGTCGAAAATCAACAGAAACTTGCCCATGCGATTGAGTTGTTCAAAAGCCGAATAACCCGCCAAAGGTATCTCGTGTTTCCTAAAGAAAAACTCGGAAAATAGCGACTCGACACTAACTGCTTTGGCGTAATCTCGCAGCGGAATTACTAACGGCAAACGCGGACGTTCTAAGCCGCTTTTTTGAGCTTTTTTGTAGCGTTGCAGCGCCATCCAAGCATAGTGCATCGCAAACCAAGTTTTCCCGGTTCCAAATTCTCCTAAAACTGAAATATGTTCTTTTACTGGGTCATCCAACCACAGGTCAATATAACCTTCAATCCAGCCATCTCGATCGCCATAATGACTGACGCCTATTTTGCGGTGAGTATCGGGGTCGATTTCTTCTTTCGTACAAGCTAGCGGTACGTATTTAGTATTAATTCCCCGGCTGGTGATTTCAGTTTCCAGCCAATCCAGATAAGCCGTAAAATCGGCATCTTGGTCGAGTAATTCATCGAAAGTATAGCAAGCTAGATCGCTATTTTCTGGTTTATCTACTTCATCCCGCGCTGCGCGACTGATGCGGCGGGCGGTGACTAACCATCCTTCATCGGTGCGCTGTTTTTCCACCGACTGGCGCAAGGCCGAGATATCTCTGAGTCCCGCTTCTCCGGCTATTCCGCGCACTAAAATGCGATCGTACCGATTGTGTCTGACGGGGACATTGATAATCCATTCAAAATAGTTATCCTCCGAGATTTGATAGGTTTCAAACTTATAACTTAATGTTTCAAACCAACCGCGCACTTGTTGTGATAAAATAAAAGCTTGAGACTTTTGAATATTAGTTGATGCTGCTGCGGGAAGTGCGGGATAATCTTCGGATTCCAACCGCGCAAATTCGGTGCGAATTCCTTCGATAGTGGGGAGGCGTTCGATGCGATCCATTACCAGAGATAGGCGTTTTTGCAAAGAGGCGATCGCATTTCCCACCATCACATCTCCCAGCGTCCGCGTCCGCTTTGCTACTTCCATAAACACGGCGGCAAATGCCATGAATTCCCGTCTGGGGTCAATGCCTAAATCTCGAATTTCTTTGCCTAAAGCACTCTCATTCAGATAGTCATCGCCTGCTTTAATTAAAATGGCTGGGCTATCGGACTCGAAGGCTTGGCGAAATGCTGATTCAATCTCTTTTTGGCGAAACAGTTCTAAAATCTGCTTGGGTTTGCCAGCGCCGTATTCTACTAAAGTATAAACATAAACTCCGCTAAAATCTGCCGGCGGAGCATCGGGGTCGAGGTTAAATTTTTTTAAGAGTTTGATGACAGTTTCGTTGCGCTGAAACTTGTCTCTGATGGTGCCGAGGGGAATGGCTGTCAGGAGGCTGATAACTAAGTCGAGACTAATTAACATGATTTAGGCTTTCCTGTTTGTCCGTGGAAGTAATGCTCAAATCTCGAATCGGTAGGCTGTGTCCCTGAAATGCGCTGCGGGCGATCGCAAAATGCTCTATTTTTATGGTAACCCATCAGCCAACTGTCGCCCACTGACAGTCCGAGATTCGCACAATCCGAGATTTGCCATCTTCCGACAGTAATCTAACAGTCCGAGATTTGCCATATTCCGATAGTAATCTAACCATCCGAGATTTGCCATATTCCGATAGTAATCTAACAGTCCGAGATTTGCCATATTCCGATAGTAATCTAACAGTCCGAGATTTGCCATATTCCGACAGTCCGCCAGGGGTTGAAACCCCTGTCTCATAGCAAAAGTCCTCTTGCATAGGACTAGGGAATCATATTTTATTTAGCAATTTGATTCGACCCAGGTATTATCTTGATATGCATTAACATTATTTGCGAATTTTTTACCCACCAATAGGATAATTTTCAATAAATTATTCAGTCCTCTTAAGAGGACTTTCGCTATGAGGCGGGGGTTTCAACCCCTGCCGGACTGTCGGATTATGCGAATATTTTAACCACTGCCGGACTGTCGGATTATGCGAATATTTTAACCACTGCCAGACTGTCGGATTGTGGGAATATTTTAACCCCTGCCAGACTGTCGGATTGTGGGAATATCCTCTTGCATAGGACTGTGGAATCGTATTTTTATTTAGTAATTGGATTCAACCCAGATATTGAATGATATCAAATCTATTAACATCAGAATTATTAATCTCTCTCTTCTCTTTCTCTGTGTGCTCTGCGTTCTCTGTGGTTAAATCATTCCGATCGAACGCTCGACGTTGCACAAAGAGTCAACAAAGGAATTTTCGATGGGATCGGGCGGGTTTATTTAACCTATTTGCACCCCAAAAGGCTCTGGGCGAACCCGCCCCTACATCACACGAATGGTGCAACATATCATATCCAACCGAAATTGATATGATATATAATAAGATTGCTTGATGAAATTCAATTCACAACTCCGAGCATTTTGAATAAATTCTTCAGTCCTCTTAAGAGGACTTTAGCTTTGAGGCAGGGGTTTCAACCCCTGCCGGACTGTCAGATAGTGCGAAATCAGACGGCGGAAAATCAACCAAAAATATTACCATTTTTTCCGCAAGATGACAACGATAATATCCAGGAAAAACCGACATATATTGTAGTAATAATAGCTCTCATATTAGTGGTCATCTCAGAGTTGACAAAGTTAAAATATAGATAACTAACAAATAAAACTTGCTATCTATGAAAATACAATCTTCTGTCTTAGTCCACCTGGGATTTGGCAAATATGTACGCTCCGATCGAGTAACAGCAGTAATACCAATTGAAGAAGAACGGGGGCCGGGTCGGCGCACTTTCGTGCACGTAGACGGCGAAGCAGACCCGATCGTTGCTTCGCGCGCGGAAGATACAATTGTTCGCGATTTGGTGCAGGAACCGCGCGAAATAACTCAAGCTCGGCAGCAACAAGAAATCCTGCAAGATTTGCTGGCAGATTTGAGCAATGTTAACGTCACCGTGCGCCGCATCAGCCGCGATGAAGGCGGACTCGACCTCGAACGTTTGGAGCGCCGCATTCGCCAAATTTTAGAAGCCTAAAAAACAAAGACCGCCCGCGCGGTCTTTCTTATTGTTTGTGTCGCTAAAAATTTTAACTTCAGGGTTTCAATGTAATTTCGATGTCCGCTAAACCAGTAAGTTTTTCTACCACTGGCTCTTCTTCAATTCGCGGTACAAAAATAGTTAAACCTCCCGGAACGCACTCAATAGAAACCGGAGTCATGCCGATGATTTCCCCGTCTAAAACCACTTTTTGAGGCGGATCGGTAGTAATTTTTATTTTTTTTGCCCGCAAATAACCGATGTCGTCGCGATCGGTAGGATTGCCGCTCAAAGCTGTTTGCAAAAGGTGATAAGAAGCTGCGATCGCCCCAGCTTTATTCTGGGGCGCAACCAGCGTCACGTCCAGCAAGCCGTCATCAAAAACAATTCCTGCCGGGCCTTGAGCTAAAATCGAAGTAGCCGGCGCTGCATTCGCCACCGTCACCGCCACAGCAGTAAGGCTGATAATTCTATCTTCGGTTTCGATTTCCGCTTCAAATCTTTCTAAATTGTTTAACTGTTTAATTCCCGACAGAATGTAAGCCAGCATTCCCCAGCGATTCTTCATTTCGCGATCGGCGAGTTCGACAGTTTCTGCCTCAAAACCCACTCCCGCTAACAAAACCATCGGCATTTCACCGTTGCAAATCGCCGCATCCACCACCCGCGTCAACCCTCCAAAAATAGTGGCGCAGGCGGTTTCAATTGTATTCGGAATCTCTAAAGCATTAGCAAAAGCATTAGCCGTTCCCCGCGAAATAATTCCTAAAGGAATATTTGTGCCGACAATCGCCCCAGCAACTGCTGATAATGTGCCGTCGCCCCCGCAAGCAATAATTTCCTCAACTCCTCTATCAACAGCTTCGCGGGCGATTTGATCTGCGTCTACTTCTGGGGTTGTCAGCCGAATGTCTAAGTCAATAAAAGGCTCTAAAAGTTCCTGAATTTTAGCTAAGTCTTGGTCGGGGTCGCTGTTGCCGGCGACGGGATTGAAAATTAGGCAAGCTGAACGTTTCATAGTTGGTAATAGGTAATAGGTAATGGGTAATGGCTGAACTGAAACCCTCGATTTTTTTTCGTTTGTCTCGAAGTTTCGATAGCCATCGCATCCCCCTTAATAAGACCCATTTTGACTGTTCTTATCCCCCCCTGATTAAGGGGAGTTAAGGGGGAGCAAGACTCAACTATAACGCTGATTGATATCATGTCCGATCGAGTGACCGCGATTAACAGGGCGGGTTTTTGAGATTGTCAATTATTGGCAAATATTTTTCGTGAACCCGCCCCTACCGTATTAGGGGTAATCGACCCAACATAATATGAGACATGGTTTTAAGATTAAGTTAACACAAATGCCATGCCCGCTAAACTTCGACAACAACCCTCACCTATTTTTCAAAGGTTTAGTTAAGACTTGACAAAAGTCCACTCTAAGACTTCGCGGGGAGCTTTGTGCAACGCTTCCTTAATTTCCTCGTTGCTGTCAAACTTGACTTGATTCAAATTGCACGCTTCGACGTTCACAGTAAACTTATCTTCTTCAAAAGGCCAAGGAGTTACAGTAACGAGTTCGTTGCTGTGCTGTACAATATCGTAGCGCTTGCCGTCCGGGCCGACAGCAATTTCTAAAGCTCGTTCTCCGGCCGGTAACTCGCGGCAGCAAAGAATTAATGATAGCCGATCGCACCACTGGAAAAAAGCATAAGCTGCCTTAGCATCTTCCTGAGAAATATTCAACTCTTTTTGCCATTTTTTTTGATTTTCCAGTTGTTCGTCCAAAAATTCGTCGAGTTCCTTCGACTCTCCCCGCTTTCCTTCATTGAGATAGCTCATGTGCATAGAAATCAGCATGGCTACCCACCTACCGCGATATAGGGAATTCTGCGCCATAGCTTTAATTTTCGGCAGAGAAGTTTCCGTCTGCAACGTAAAATCAAAGGGCGCGCCCGCTTCAGTTAAAATATTTTCTTCCCACTCTTTCTCCAAATCATCGTGATGCGAAATCGCGGCTATGGTTTCGTACAAGCGAAGCGGAGATTTCGAGCGCTTCCACTGTCCGCCAAGTTGGGCGGCGAGCAAAGCATGGGCGCGGTGGTAAATAATTTCCCAGCCGGTGGCGGTTAAGTTAGCAATCATGGAATTTTTCTCCTGAATTAAGTGAGGTTGGTTTTGTGGAACAGGTATCTTGCCTGTTTGGGCGGGCTCGCGTGCCCAACCCACAATCAAATTGAATTTTTGTGGAACAGGCTGGAAAGCCTGTTTGGGCGGGCTCGCGTGCCCAACCCTACTCCCCGCAATCAAATTGAATGACTGATGCTAAATCACAAAAGGTTCGATCGAGATATCCTGCCATTTCCCCTCAAATCGTTCGACAACCATAGGTCGGATGCGGAACTTGGGGGGACACCCATTGAGAACATCAATCCGCAAACACGAATAAGGACGGCGTTTGTAGGAACCTTGGCCGCTGCGGCCGACAAATAGCAAAGATTCCGCTACCCGCCGGCTGGCTGTTTCGGAACCAGACTGCCGCGCCAACCGATAAGCTTCAGGACTCAATGCTTCCTGCAACATCGGCCCTTCCGGACGCTGGCGGCGGAGACTGTGGCCGCTTCCCCCGCAGACAATCCAATTAATCCCAGAGTCGCCGTGTCCGGTATTCCCAGTCCGCAGGTATTCCAAACAGTGAGCGTGGCCAGTCAGCACCAAATCTACTAGCGGACGCCCCTGCGCCACATCCCCAACTGCATCGGCCACCCCGTCGAGTACCTCGCGCAATCGCAACCGAACCGCCAAAGTTTGAGCTTGATTCCACTTTGTTGCCTCGGTCACGTAGGGGGGATGGTGCAGGTAAATTACCCGCCCCCGCACCTCGGAATCGCCCCAAGAGTTAATCAGCCTTTTTTTCAGCCATTCGAGCTGTTCAACGTCGGTGGCGGCTGTTTTGTCGGGGGACAGTTGTTTGTCAATATCCATCAACATTTCGTCAACTTGCTCTAATTTGGCGGTCAAGTCGTCTAGCTGTTCGTCTTCCTCGGGAATCTCCGGCTTGAGCCGATCGCACATTTCGAGCATTGCCAATTTTTCTTGTTCCAACTTCTGGCGATCGAGTTCCAAATTCTGGCGGCGAATGTCGCCCTGTTTGGTTTTCGGGATCGGTAAGGGTTCGTTGAAGGTGTTGGAGTCGAGGGCGAAGAAGTCGATGCCGC
The DNA here is from genome assembly GCF_036705405.1 of Microcoleus sp. B13-B6. Lineage (NCBI taxonomy): Bacteria > Bacillati > Cyanobacteriota > Cyanophyceae > Oscillatoriales > Microcoleaceae > Microcoleus > Microcoleus sp. B13-B6. Next base: position 59,640 of record NZ_JAUBUJ010000017.1, on the reverse strand, counting down.
CGCTGCGGAAGGTGTAGTAGCGGTTGGGTAAGCGGGTAAAGCGTCCGGGTTGGTAGCGGAGGCAGCGGCCTGTGCTGGTGCTGGCGGTGTAGTGGGCGTCTAGGTGGCGATCGAGTTCTCCCGGCATTTTGTGAGCTTTGAGGTAGTCGAGAAAGGCTTTGGCGTAGGTATTTCCGCGATCGGAACCGTGCCAGCCGACATCGAGATCCAACTTGGAACCCAACAGCCGGCGCAGCGGCAAAGCTGTCGCCGACAGAATGCCGTAGACTATGGGCAAGTCGTAATAGTCGTGGTTTCCCGGTACGGGCAAAAACGGAAAGTTAAACACCATGCGATCGTAGGCAATCCGAGAGGGATGCTCGCCGCCGACTATAAATTCTCGGTAGGGGCGAATAAAGTTTTGCAAGTAATATTCGCTGGAACCGACGAGATAAACTACATCGCCCGTGTGGAGGACGAAACGGCAGGTTTCGCGCTCGGAGACCATCTGTTCGGCAATCTGCCGCTGGGGATTGTAGCCGCGGTGATTGCCCGTGCCGCTGTCGCCTACGACTAAAAACGAAAACTCTGGAGAGTCGGTGGTTTGAGATTCTAAAACCATCCGAGTTTGGTCTATTCCCCGATGGACGATCGACTGTTCTTGCCACCGCACCCGCTCGTTCATTTTGCGGATTTTGACTTTTATTTGCGGGTCGGAAACGAATTTCAATTCACCTCTTCTCCAAAATTGCTGAGTTCCTAGTTAATAGTGTAGCGATCGGGCGAGTTTTTACATCTCTCTAAAAGCTGAAAATCGAGGCGCTGGGACTCAGAAACCTGGTTTTTTAGGAGAATACTGCCTGACAACTGAGATATTGCACCATTCTCAATAAGCTTTTTAGGAACAGGCTTTTCGGCCTGTTCCACAATAAAATTCATCTCTTGTGGAACAGGCCGAAAAGCCTGTTAAGCGAGAATGGTGCAACATCTCAGTTGCAACTCACATCTTGTCGCATTCTCAATAAGCCTGTTATGGGCGGGTTCTGGGGTTCACCCCACAATAAAATTCACTCTTTGTGGAACAGGTCGGAAAGCCTGTTAAGCGAGAATGGTGCAATATGTGAGACGATCGCGCTTGGAGTCGCAGAGTGCGATCGATCCCTACACCCTGGCCCAAGTGGGCAACATCAGATAGAACGCAGTAAAAAAATATAAAATGGAAGCAATACAACTGTCTTTATTCTCAAATGAGGAAGAATTAATTCCTGCCAAAAAGCAGAAGAAAGCAAAATTAGGGCGTTACGAACGCATCCAACGCGAACTAGAAGCAAATGACTGCGACCCCTACAAGATATTCATTGATGTTGAATCTCAGTCACTGCCAAAATCAGACTATACATTTGTCGATCTTTTTTGCGGTGCGGGCGGCATGACCCAAGGTTTATTGCAAGCAGGTTTTCGACCAGTAGCAAGTGTTGAAATTAATGCGATCGCCTCGGCAACTCATACAAAAAACTTTCCTGATTGCCATCACTTGTGCGACGATATAAAAAACTTAAATCCCCAAAATTTGCTCGCTGAAATTGGTTCGCCAGAAGTTCATGTTGTTGTAGGTGGGCCGCCGTGTCAAGGCTTCTCAGTTGCAGGAAAACGCGACCCCAACGACCCTCGAAATCGCTTATTTAGAGAGTTTGTCCGCGTTGTCTCTGAAATACGTCCTTGGTATGTTGTCATGGAAAACGTACCAGGAATATTGACTATACAAAAAGGAGCTGTTAAGCAAGCCATTTGCGAGGCTTTTCAAGAAATTGGCTATCCCCATATGTCCGTTGCTGTTCTGGAATCAGCCGCCTATGGAGTCCCGCAAATCCGCCCGCGAGCTATTTTTATTGCCAATAGATTCGGGATGCCAAATCCCTATCCGAAGCCGCAATTGTTACCCGAACAATACAAAGCGATTGAGTCAGCAATTGATGATTTACCAGAGTATACTCCCATCCCCGAAATTAACCACGAATGGACTCGTCATTCTGTTGAGTACATGGAAAGACTTGCTAAAGTTCCACCAGGCGGTTCTTTGTATGAAAGCTACGCCGATGCTTTCAAGCGACAGTATCCGGGAAAACCCAGTATGACTGTTAAAGAAAATCACGGCGGCACTCATATTCATCCTTATCTCAACCGCGTTATTTCAGCTCGCGAAATGGCTAGATTGCAAAGTTTCCCGGATTCATTTATTTTTGAAGGTTCAATGAAAAAGGCAATGTGGCAAATTGGAAATGCCGTGCCGCCCCGTTTAGCAGAGTGTATCGGTTTTGCACTTATTCCATATTTGACTGATATTGCGCTTAACAAGCCTAGCTTAGTTACTGTTAAACCTCCCGAACAGAGTCAGCTAGTTTTTGATTGAGAGCATTTCGCCAAGTTTCAAAATCATACCAGCCGCATCCTGTGCAGCCTTCCTCAGCTTCAGCGCCGCGCTGATGTATGGAAGGCCAGTCTTCGCCTCTTTCATACCAAAACTTGATTCCGAAAGGTGTGCCTCTTTTCCCTGTTTTGATGCAGCGTTCGCAACTTCGAGATTTTAGAAGATTGTGATTGCCTGAAGCATCTTTTTTGAGCAACTGAAACTTTGCCTTGATTTCAGATTCGCTCATAGATGCCAGGTGTGGTGGCTCATTATCTCCCCAACGCTCCATTGGGAATCTATGGTCAATTACTAACTCATGAGCTGCTCGTTTTCTCTGTTCGATTACATCTGTATAAAAGTAAACTTCGAGAATTCTTTTTACCAGAGAAGCGGGTATGTTAGCAGCAGAATTTGCTGATTTAATTTCTCCTGTCCACAAATCGCCCAAACGTGTTGCCTGACAAGTTTGACAGTATCTCTTTTCTGTTACAATAACCAGACCGGGGCGCTTCCTTGTTCCGCGCTGCAATCCCTGAATTCCGCCACCGCCAGCATATTGAGCTGATGCTATCTGTTTGCCTTCGCACTCCCGACAGTGCCATTTTTGGTCTGAGAGGAGATTAAAGACTTTGAATTGAGTTGAGTCTTGTTTTAATTGAGCTTTAATTGTTCCTGGTAAATCTTGATTGCTCACTCTATATTTTCCGCTTCTATTTCTAGATTTTCGAGAAGATTGGAAACTGTTGTGCCCAAGCCGGTAGCTAGACTTGCAATTGCAGTGATTGACGGATTTCTGACTCCGCGTTCGACTCCAGATATATAGGTGCGGTCTAAATTAGCCCGCATTCCCAGCTCCTCTTGCGAAATTCCCAACGCTGTCCTGCGTTGCTTTACGAGATGACCTAAAGCACGCAGAATTTTCTGTTTCGATCGACTCATCTGCCAATTTTCAGTCTCTGCGGACGATCGGTCTACGGACGATGTGTCACATATCTGAAAAGTTCGATCGCCCCAAATTCCCCATCCCGACTGAAGACGGATGCCTCGCAGAGGTACAATAGGGCGATCGCACTCCCCGACTCCAAGCGCGATCGAGCTCTACACCCTGCCCGAAATGGGCAACATCAGATAGAATTTCGGGTTGGTATTTAGGCAGACAGCTTGAAGAGTCGTCAAAACCACAAATCCCATCATCGCGAGTAATGTACCGATTTCTAGTTATTCGTTTTTTTCACAAGCCATAATTGTTTGGCGATAAAGCTTGCACATCACAGTAAAGAGCGTTATTCTTAAAGAGACAACTTAAAAACGACTCACAGATACTTATGACGTAGCCTGCCTAGCACCCATTTGCATAAAATATCCAGCGTGAATTTTACTTTCAGCGGGATAGTTGTGTCAAAAAAAGGTGCCAAAATGGGAACAGGTAAATCAAAGCTGCATAAGTTGACCGTAGAAGCAATTAAAGCGGGCCGCATCTGTATTTCAGTACACGCCATAGATCGCATGGAAGAATGTGATCTTCTGGTAGAAGGCGTTATCGATTCAGCGCTGCGTGGCACTGTGATTGAAGAAAATTTTTACTACAAACGTTATTATAATCCTACTTGCTCGATCAACGGCATCACCAAGAGTGGTGTTAAAGTTAATAGTGTCTGGGCATATAATGAAGAGACAAAGTGGGCTATGCTCGTTACAGCGTACTGTGATAAAGGCTGGTTCAGCCGCCGTGTAAGGAGATAAAGTTGCTGCCTTTTGAGAAATGCCCCGTTTGTGCGGGGCAAATACTAGAAAAAGAAGTAAATCAGAAAATCAAAGGAGGCGGAAAAGTAGTAACGCTCAAAGTTCCCGCCTATGTTTGCAGTCAGTGTTCGGAACGACTGTACTCTCTTGATATTGTCAAGAAGTTTGAAAGGATCAAAGCACAACTCGAACGCCCCGTTTAGCAGAGTGTATATGTTTTGCACTTATTCCATACTTGACTGATATTGCTGTGAACAAATTTAAGCAGCCTGAAATAATCGTTCTAGCTTCTTAGTTGCTGGCAATGGTTTACCTTCTGCTTGACAGCTTTCGATTAGCAACTCTAGCACCTCTCGCGCATTATAGATAGCTTCTTCATAAGAATCTCCGTGAGTTACTGGTTGCATTACATCCTCAAATTCAGGCAAAAACACGACAAAGCACCGATCGTCTTCTGACCATTGGATCACAACTGTATATTTCATGGTTCTGTCTCCTCTGCTTCGATTTGCCTCAGCACCTCAATTGTTTCGTTTACTAACTTCTCTAAATATAGTTTAGCATCATTTCCGTCTTTGCCAGCTATGATAATAGCCTTGGCTAATTTGGGATGCTTCCACTTACTATGACTGCCTTTGGCGGGCTGACAAATGAATCCTGCTTTTAGTAATAGGCTTTTCAATTCTCTAATCTTTTTAGGCATAAGTGAATGGGAGCAGATATTGTACAATAACTCTACGCTATCTGTAATCGTTTTCGCAAAGTCTGACGTTCTGGTAGAGGTTTGCCATCTTCTTGATAAAGTTCAATCAATGTTTCTAACAATTATTGTCCCTGTTTTGCTGCTTCCTCGTAAGTGTGTCCGTGAGTGCAAGGCTGCATGACATCGGTAAACTCCGGCCAACTGACAACAAAAAGTCGATCTTCTTCTGACCACTCGATGATGAGACTGTAATGGCTATTCATTCTTCTATCTCCTTCAGCTTCTGCAAATCGGTTATTTTAATCAGCTTGTTGCTCCTCAACCCTATTTATTGTTAATTCTCGATCCCAGCTTTGAGCAAATATTTTTAATGCTTTGATATCCTCTGATGAGATATTCCCCTCAATTTCCTCATTCTGAAATCGTAGAATTTCACCTCTACCATCTTTCGCAGTAATTGTAAGTGTTTTTTCTTGCTGCCAAATACGATACCGATCTCCCTCAAGAAATTTACCGCCTTCGGGTGTTTTTCTGCCGTAGTTCCTTAAGACTGTTTCCGCAGTTTGCACCATATCTAGACTATATTCATATAACAAAATATCACTAGCAAATTTGGGCATACCTGCTTTTTTTTCCAAAAATTCAAGTAATTCAGCAACAGTCTTCGGAGGTTTTTTGTACCTTTGCGACTGTTGCCGTAATAATCTCACTATTAAGTCCGGGTATTCGTCAAATAGCTCGCTCATAAACTCATCAGGTGACAGCGATTTGATGTTCCAAGGAGCTAAATCCTTTGCTTTGAAATCCGCTAGATTGCTGGTAACAATGACATCAGCCTTGGCTGTTACAGCAGCAGCAAGAACATGACGGTCTTTAGGGTCATTTTTCATGATTTGCTCTAAGCCGACAGGTACTTCAATTATTGCTTCGGGAAAGGCTGCATTGATTTCCGCTTCAAGATTGATTGCTTTCTCCTGGCATAATATCCCTTGGCGGACAAGGTTGCTCATTGCTTCATCAAGGATTTTCTGCGACCAATACGGTAAATACAGACCAGCCTCGGCGGTGGAAAGCAGAGTATCGCGCAGATACATAGGAAACAGGACACAAGCATCGAGGACAACACTAAGCTTAGACATATTAATGTTGGAATTATTTCTATGCCTCGTACAAACCAGCTTCTTCGGTCATCTCGATTAGCCGATCCAAGTGTTTGCGACGTTTGTTGTCTCGATGTTCTTTATATAAAGTTAAATCCTCCAAACGAATACGTCTATGCTTTCCTACTTTGATACAAGGAATTTCTCCCTGGTCTAGTAACTTGACCAGAAATGGTCGGGATACATTCAGAATATCAGCAGCTTCTTGTGTTGTCAGTTCGTGATTGTGAGGTACTAGAGAGATAGCTTGACCTGATGCCATTGCACGCACGACCTGACGCAAAATGCTGTAGACTGATTCAGGAATTACTATCTCTTCTCCGTTACTTCCGACTAATTTTGGTTGTGCAAATTCGTGGCTGAGAATCCGATATAATTTTGCTATTTCTTCTTGTTTTTGTTCAGGAATCAAAACTGACTCAAGCGATGCTTTTTGGTTCAACATAATTAATATCTTTTTTGATGTGATTGTTTTTGAAGCAAAGAGCCAATATTTTATGCCTCAGCAGACAGAGGCCGCGATCGGGGAAAACCTGTGCAGCCATTGCTGGAAGGGTATGTAAGTATTTGGCCGGCATATACTTGGTTGTTTCCTTCACGATAACACTTACTCTGCCATAAACGCAATATCCGAAACAAACGAAATATTCAAATCCAGAAATCGGAAAGTTCGATCGCCCGATCGCCCGAAATTCCCCATCCCGACTCAAGACCGATGCCTCGCAGATGTACAATAGGGCGATCGCACTCTCTGACTCCAAGCGCGATCGATCCCTACACCCTGCCCCAAGTGGGCAACATCAGATAGAACGCAGTAAAAAACTAGAAACAGGTTTATTGCAAGCTGGTTTTCGGCCAGTAGCAAGTGTTGAAATCAATGGTGCTTTTGTTTCAAGATGAGCATCGATCGCCAAAGAATAACGTATAATGAGACTATCGCTAACATTGAGGGAAGATGACTTCTCAAACGATCGAACTTTTGGAAGATTTGCTAGGCAAGTTACAACACTTACTCCCGGAAAATCAGCAGCTTCTGTTAACTTTTGCAGAGTTTTTGCTGGAACGACAGATGCGATCGAACCCCGAAAACACTTCAGTTGAAGCTGAACCTCCTCCTGGGCAACAACGGGTTTTGGGCCTGCATCAAGGGATGGGCTGGATGAGTGAGGATTTTAACGAGCCACTTCCTGATGCGTTTTGGTTGGGTGAAGCATGAATATTTTGCTGGATACGCACGTCTTGATTTGGCTGGCGATTTCTCCCCAAAACTTATCGCAACAAGCGACGAATATTCTCACCGATCCAACTCATACTTTCTCCTCTGCTTCGATTTGCCTAAGCACCTCAATTGTTTCATTTTACGCTATCTGTAATCGTTTCCCCAAGGTCTGAGGTTCTGGTAGAGGTTTGCCATCTTCTTGATAGAGTTCAATCAATGTTTCTAACAATTCTTGTCCGTGTTTGGCCGCTTCTTCGTAAGTGTGTCCGTGAGTGCAAGGCTGCATGACATCGGTAAACTCAGGTAAACTGACAACAAAAAGTTGATCTTCTTCTGACCACTGGATAATGATACTGTAATGGCTATTCATTCTTCTATCTCCTTGAGCTTCTGTAAATCAGAAATTACTCTTTTTTCGTGATAATTGGGTGCATCATCACCATCATTACCTGATAGTGTAATTTTTTCAGGTAATAATGGGTGTTCCCATACAGTGTGACTGCCTTTTCCCTGTCTGTAAGTAAAGCCGGCTTTTAGTAATAGGCTTTTCAATTCTCTGATTTTTTTAGGCATGAGTGATGCCCGCTAATGAGGTTTAGGATATTATAGCCGATCGCCCAAACGACAAAAACCGAGTTGATTTAAGAAACCGGGTTTTTACCAAATCTGCGGGCTGAAACAAAGTATTTTCGTAAAAAACCCGGTTTCTGGGCCCATGTGTAAGTCCTATGACTCTTGTATCCCCTCGCAGAGGTACAATAGGACGATCGCATTCCCCAACTCCCACCGTGATAGAGCGCTACACTTTGCCCGAAATGGGCAACATCTGGACTGAAACCGCCAAACTGAAAACCTGGCTGCAAGTAGAAATCGCTGTCTGCGAAGCTCAAGCCGAACTCGGCTACATCCCCGCCGCGGCAGTCGAAGAAATCAAAGCTAAGGCTAATTTTGATCCCAAACGAGTCCTCGAAATTGAAGCCGAAGTCCGCCACGACATGATCGCCTTCTTGACAAATGTCAACGAATATGTAGGCGATGCCGGCCGCTACATTCACCTCGGCTTAACCAGTTCCGATGTGCTCGATACCGCTTTGGCGCTGCAATTAGTCGCCAGCGTCAATATTTTGTTAGAACGTGTCGAAGAATTGAGTCAAGCTATTCGCTATCAGGCTCAACAGCATCGCAATACCGTCATGGTTGGCCGATCGCACGGAATTCACGCCGAACCGATCACCTTTGGCTTTAAACTAGCAGGATGGCTGGCAGAAGTGTTTCGCAGCCGAGAAAGATTGGTGAATTTGCGATCGTCCATTGCAGTCGGCAAAATCTCCGGCGCAGTCGGAACCTATGCTAATATTGACCCGCGAATTGAAGCGATCGCCTGTCAAAACCTCGGCCTCGAACCGGATACCGCATCGACTCAAGTCATTTCGCGCGATCGCCACGCCGAATACGTCCAAACCTTAGCACTCTTAGCAGCATCGATCGAGCGTTTTGCAGTAGAAATCCGCAACCTGCAACGCACCGACGTTCTCGAAGTCGAAGAATTCTTTTCCAAAGGGCAAAAAGGCTCATCCGCCATGCCCCACAAACGCAACCCGATTCGATCGGAAAGACTGACAGGAATGGCGAGAATTGTCCGCGCCAACGCTGTCGCAGCCTTAGAAAACGTTGCACTTTGGCACGAAAGAGACATCTCTCACAGTTCCGTAGAACGGATGATTTTGCCCGACAGTTCTACAGTAACTCACTTCATGTTAGTAGAAACCACAGACTTAGTAAAACACCTGCTAGTCTATCCCGAAAACATGAAACAAAACATGAACCTTTACGGCGGAGTCATCTTCAGCCAGCGCGTGATGTTAGCTTTAGTAGAAAAAGGCACAAGTCGCGAAGACGCCTACAAAATTGTGCAATCTTGTGCTCACGAAGCCTGGAACAAACCGGGCGGCAATTTCTACAATTTAATTGCTAAGGACGATCGGGTAACAGCTAAGATGACTACCAAAGAAATTGATGATTGTTTCGATCCGCAGTATCAATTGAGGCACTTAGACTTAGTGTATCAGCGCTTGGGAATTTGATGAGAATTAACAATTAAAAATTACTTCGAGAAGTGATTTATCATTCTCGCGCTTGTCCCACAGTCCGCCGGGGGTTAAAACCCCCGTCTCATAGCTAAAGTCGGTTAAAACCGACTGAAAGACTCATAAAATAAAAGTTTTAGAGAAATATTTCAGTCCTCTTCAGAGGACTTTAGCTATGAGACAGGGGTTTCAACCCCTGTCGGTCTGGCGGGATGACAGACAACACGAAAAGCGCGAAAATTCCCCAAGATAGGAAATGTAAAAACTCTATTAAATATCCACTTAACACAGCTATGAAATCAAACAGATCTACCAAATATTTAATTGTATTCGCTCTAATATTACTATCTACAACCACACTGCATCATACAACATTTGTCCGCGCCCAGGAGCCGCCACAAGTGCAAATTACCCAACCAGAACCAAACCCAGTAGTACCTGAAAGCATTTTCATGAGTCAACTTCCCAGTGGAGCACGACTGGTTGACATCCGCAGCGTAAATCCCAACATTCGGCTCGATATCCGATACGCCACTACTAACAATTTCTTGAAACGAAAACTTTACCCTATATCGAAATGCGCCTTGAGAAGTTCTGTTGCTCAACAGTTAGCGCTGGTTCAAACAGATTTGGAAAAAATCGGATTGGGTTTGAAAGTTTACGATTGCTACAGGCCTTTCTCTGTGACTAAGCAAATGTGGCAAGCTTGGCCAGATCCGCGCTATGTTGCTAATCCTGCTAGGGGTTCGCGGCACAATCGCGGTGCTGCTATTGATTTGACTTTAGTCGATCGCACTGGCAAAGAATTAGAAATGCCTACACCTTACGATGATTTTACCGAAAAAGCTCACGGAGATTATCAAGGGGGCAGCGCGGAATCTCGGAAAAATCGTCAAGTGCTTAAGGATGCGATGAAAAAACACGGATTTATGAGTATCACAACTGAATGGTGGCACTTTGATTCGGAAGATTGGCAGAAGTTTGCGATTCTGGATATATCACTTTCCGAGATTCCTTAATTACTGGAGTAGCGTCTACGAGGCACTACAAGATACAAGGGTTCGATCGTTCATCGGTTAATAGACCTCTTGCAAAAATAACTAGGACGGGCTCTGGGGCCCATCCCACAAGAAAAAATAACTCTTGTGGGATGGACCCCAGAGCCCGTCCAATAAATTTATGAAAAGGACTTTTGCAAGAGGTCTAATGAAGCTCTACATCGCACAAATCCCGCCGTCAGAAAGAATTGTGTTAGCAGGCGATCGCACCAGGAAAGTCGAGACCGCTTGCCAAAACCCTTCAATAACGTATTTAATACGCTGTAAAAATAAGTCGCGCTTCGGAATTTGTTCGGCAGTTAGCGTGGCATTGAAATATTGAATAAATGGATATTTTTCTCTGGTTAAGACGATTTCCGATACTTCTGCTGTCCTGCTCTTTTTTTACGAGCGATCGCTTCATAGGGATCTTCATCCCCTTCCGCATATTGCATCAACTCTGTCATAGACCAACCGATAGCATAGGCAAACTGAACTAACTTTTGCAATCTGGGATCGGCTTTGCCCTCGTTCCAGTTCACCAGCGTGTTGAATGCAACTCCTGTAATCCTTCCTAGTTCCCTAGAACTACCAACGCGCTCATCCTCCACCAACGCCTCTATTAACTGACCGAGACGTTTATGGATTCCAGTATTGATCGCTAGATTTTCCTCTACTTTTGTTGACATTCCTGTTTTCTACTAGCTAAGGAGTTACCGCAGGCATAATTGTATCCCCTGTATTATACCAGAATAACTCGTTTTACAGTCAATCAACGCCGCCCAAAATACAAACAAAGTCGGGATAGGGCATTGCCACGACTCGCTTGACTGACGACGCAGAGGGGACGTAAGACTACCGAAGGTAGCAGACCCCAAAAAAGCGTCAAGAATCATAGTTCGACTACGCTCACTAACCACCGCACATGAAAGGGCGATGAGTATGTCAACGCACTTGTACTAAAAATTCGTATTCGTACCCCCGGAAATTTGAGTCTAGTTGTAATGTGTAATTGCCAGTTACTGGCACTTTTCCAGTCCACTCTGTTTCATTGCCTTGATAAGGATCTCCGGCTAAAAGTTTGCCACGAGGAGTTAGAATTTGCGGGAAAACATCTTTCCGATTCCTAACAGTCATTGTTTGACCTTTTCGGGCGCGAATCCGGTAAGAGTGGGTGCCGCCGCCGATGATTCGACCTTTAACAATTGCCTCATCTCCTCCCGGTAGAAAATTAATCTGCTGGTTGACGTTAGAACAACTGCTTTCGGTGCGGTTTTTGGCAATCCAACCGGGCGGATCGGTAATTCGCAGCCAACCGTTTTGTTCTTCGGCGACTGAAACAAAGGTATTATTTTTAAGTTTTCCTACTATGTTGCTGCCCCTTACTTGGGGGATCGATCGCACATTTAGCGGTGGATTGGGATCGCTGACTACAGCCATACTGATTTTGCAACCAGAATTGGGCGGTGTGACAACTACTGGCTCACCTTTTGGCCCAGAGACTCCTGCAACTAGCGAGGATTGAAGTGCTGGTGTTTTTGCCGGTTGGGGTTGGGATTTCGGAGATTCTGCCGCTTGGGTTTGTGCTTGCAGAGGTTCTGGTTGCCGAGATTCAGGGTTGTTCCTCGGCCCTGCAATCTGGTTTCTGGTGGATGTCGGCGATTCAACGAGGGGAAGATGGGATTGTTTCATCGCACCCGACTGTATAGTTGCAACAGCTACTCCCACCGCTGTTGCAACTCCTGCTAAGCTTACTGTGATGATTTGACCCTTCGTAAATGACATAAAAAACCCTCTCTGTATCTATACTAATAATTTTTGTTTAGGAGTTGAGGCGATCGCCAGTTAATTTATAGTGGAAATACCTAGTGCGGGCCACAGGGTCAGGATTTTTAGATAAAATTTCATATCCATAATTGTCGCAATAATTTGAGTCAATATATACTGGACGCCTATACTGATGGTAATCTTGCTCTGGGTTATCGAAAATTTGGGTTTAAAACCCCGCCCTTCTAGGACGGCTTTACATTAATTTGAAGACCTTACAGAATATCTGATACAATGTAAGTATGACACAAAAAGCATTTAAGTACCGATTCTATCCAACTCCTGAGCAAGAAACTTTGCTGAGAAGAACGATGGGATGTACTCGATTAGTTTACAACCGTGCTTTAGCCGCAAGGACAGAAGCATGGTATGAACGTCAAGAGCGAGTCGGCTACTCGGAAACCTCAACAATGCTAACCAGTTGGAAAAAGCAGGAAGACTTGCAGTTTCTCAATGAAGTTAGCAGTGTGCCATTACAGCAAGGATTGAGACATTTACAAACTGCCTTTATTAATTTCTTTGCAGGAAGGGCAAAATACCCGAACTTCAAGAAAAAGCATCACGGCGGTAATGCTGAATTCACTAAAGCCGCTTTTAGGTGGAAAGATGGCAAAGTATTTTTAGCTAAATGTACTCAACCCTTGGATATCCGATGGAGTCGTCAACTCCCAGAAAGCGCAGAACCATCAACAATTACGGTGAAGCTCTCACCGTCTGGACGGTGGACTGTTTCTTTACTGGTAGATGTTGAGATAGCTGCATTACCGGCGTCTCCTAATCAAATTGGTTTGGATTTGGGTATTACTAGCCTGATCGCTTTGAGTAATGGCGAGAAGATTGTTAACCCTAAAACTTTCAAAGCAAAGCGCCGTAAGTTACGTAAAGCTCAAAAAGCGCTTAGCCGAAAGAAAAAAGGCTCTAAAAACCGCCACAAAGCAAGGTTGAAAGTCGCTAAAGTTCATGCAAAAATTAGCGAGGCTCGCAATGATTTTCTTCACAAGTTGACAACTCGACTGGTTCGTGAAAACCAAGTGATTGCAGTCGAGGATCTATCTGTGAAGAATCTGGTAAAAAATAGAAAACTCGCTCTCTCGATTAGTGATGCTAGTTGGGGGGAAATCGTCAGGCAACTTGAATATAAGTGCAACTGGTACGGTCGTACTTTTGTCAAAATTGACCGATGGTTTCCTAGCTCGAAGCGGTGTGGACATTGTGGACATATCGTTGACAAGCTGACTTTAAATATCAGAGAGTGGGATTGCCCTAAGTGCGGTACACATCACGATAGAGATGTAAATGCTGCTAAAAATATTCTTGCCGCAGGGCTTGCGGTGAATGTCTGTGGAGCGACTGTAAGACCCGAACAGAGTAAATCTGTTAAGGCTGGTGCTATGAAACAGAAACCTAAGTCGTGAGTCTTAGGAATCTCCGTCGCAGAGAGCGCGGAGTGGATGTCAATTGCGCGCAAATTTGCGAAGGTAAGCGTTCAGCGCGAGGTACATAAAATGTCAAAATTGATTCCTCTGAGATTGCAACAGCCTCGCGATCGATTGTTGGAGGAGGTGAAGCAGGAAGTCCAAGCAGGCCTCGCGCAGTCTTTGCACGCTGCTGTGCTCGCTAACCTCAGCCAAGACTCGCCTCCTGTTGGTGTTAACCGCTGTTGGGATGTGGAAGTGAAAGCGGGCAACCGTCCGAGTTTTCGGCTTCCTCCCACAGCAAGCATTGCCAAAGTGTTCGATCGCACCGGTGGCAAATTGGTAATTTTGGGAGCGACGGGTGCAGGCAAAACTACGACGCTGCTAGAATTAGCTCGCGTGTTAATTTCCCGCGCCCAAAAAGATGCTAGTTTGCCAGTACCAGTGCTGTTTGAACTCGGATCGTGGAAAGCAGAATCTGGGGCGATCGCAGATTGGTTAATTGCTCAACTTCAGTTCAAATACGGCATCTCTCCTGCGGTGGGCAAAAAATGGCTTGCCGCAAAACAATTGCTGCCTCTCCTCGACGGTTTGGACGAAGTAGAAACCCACCGCCAAAATATCTGCATTCAAGCAATTAATCAATTTGTTGAAAGCGAATTTAAACCCAAACATTTAGTAGCTTGCAGCAGTTTTGATGCTTACAAAAACTGCGAAAGTCGATTTCGCCTGCAAGCAGCGGTTTTATTGAAACCTTTAACAGAAACTAAAATTCAAAATTATCTGCTAGAAGCCCGAAGCCGCGAACTTTGGTACAGCATTGAGCACGAGCCGGAGTTGTTGAAATTGGCAAAAGTTCCCTTGCTTTTGAGCATGATGGCTCTGGCTTACGACGATATTTTAATTGAAGCTTGGAAGCGCATTATTTCCGCAGAAGAACAGCGCAAATATCTGTTAACTGCGTATATTCGCCACCAAATCACCGGCGAAGTCAAGCAGTATCCCAGAGGTAAGGAACTGCGGCCCGAACAAATTCGCCACTGGCTGGGATGGTTGGCGAGAAGGATGGAACAGGAAGGAATTCAAGAATTTTACCTCGATCGCATACCATCTAGCTGGCTGCAAACAGACGAGGAACGGCGCAAGTATCAGTTTGGAGTTAAGCTGGTTGGCGGGCTGATTTGGGTGCTTTTGGGATTAATTGCCAGCCTAGTCTCCGGGTCGATTTGGGGATTAATTGCCGGCGCTGTTGCTGCGGTAATTAGTGCTTTGTTGCCGGGACTTCCGGGGATTGAAAGTTTTATATTGCACCTTGTACTGTGGTCGAAGGGTTACATTCCTTGGGATTACAGGCGTTTTCTCGATGCTGCGAGCGATCGCTTGTTGCTGCAAAAAACTGGCGATCGGCGTTATCGATTTATTCACGATTTATTGCAAAAACATTTTTCGGAAATCTAAATGCCGGAGCTTGACAAAAACAAATATTTATGATATAAACTGGTCTCCTATAAGGTATGAGTTGGGACTCTTTTAACTAGAGGTATTTAACAAAAAAAAGAAATATAATAAATGGAACTGTGGAGGAACCGTAAATACCCACTAGCCAAATATTTGCCAAGCAAAAGGAAACTCAATGACTGTAAAATTCATTCTGAGCGAATACGTTGACAAAGCAATGGCGGAGGCGATGTATGACAAACTTGAAGATCGTAGCTTTGTTGGGAAAATTCCTGTTTGCAAGGGAGTCATCGCCTTTGGTTCAACTTTAAAGGAGTGTCAAAATGAGTTGCGCTCAACTTTGGAAGACTGGATTTTGCTAGGGTTAAAATTGCAACATCGAATGCCCGTCATTGACAATATTGATTTAAATAGGGAATAGCTTGTCAACTACCACACACTCATCCTAAAAAAAGTTTATGGTATTTTTGCCATCTGAAATAGCTGTTCTGCCGTAAATTCTAATCCCTCAAAAAGTGTATCTGTTAATAGCGTATCTCCCCTATAAGTCTGCAGTGCTGCATCGGGGTAAAAAACTGTAATGCTTCTCGCCTTGCTATCTACTACCCAAACCCGCAATACCTTAGCATCTAAATAATCTCTCGCTTTAGCAGCTAACTGACCGAAAGTTGGTTCTGGTGAAATAATTTCTATGACTAATTCTGGGACTACAGGACAGGCTTCATCTTGATTCCAGTCAGGAGATAAGCGTTCGTAAGAAACATATAAAAGATCGGGTACAGGCACCCAGTCTCGCCCCAGTCTGGTTAATCTTACCGCCCATTCTACACCAATTTCTCCCCGTTCCTCACCCCACTGTTCGAGGATTTTTATTAGGCTTCGGGTGAGGCGAGAATGAAATTTTTTAGGTGACATCTTCGGTACTGCTTGCTCGTCAATAAGTTCGTAGGTAATATCGCCTTCTCCTTCGCCAAGAGCGAAAAACTCTTCCAGAGTTAGTTGAGTTTTTGTCTGGAGCATAATATTCCTCTGCTGTGGGCAGGCAAGTTAGTATTATTTTAACTTCTTAAATATTCATTGACATAATACAAATGTTATGATAAAGATTGGGAAAATCTCAGGTTTTAACTGCCGAATTTGCGATCGCATCCTCATCGACACCCCCAAAAGGTTAATATTCTAGTCTGACCCTCCTGCAATCATTGCTTAATCTCCTATGGCAGAAACCTTACTTTTCAACGCCCTCCGCGAGGCGTTAGACGAAGAAATGGCCCGCGACTCCGCCGTATTCGTACTCGGCGAAGACGTAGGTCAATACGGCGGTTCCTACAAAGTCACCAAAGACCTCTACAACAAATACGGCGAACTTAGAGTGCTCGACACCCCGATCGCCGAAAATAGCTTTACAGGCCTGGCAGTAGGCGCAGCAATGACGGGGCTGCGGCCGGTCATCGAAGGCATGAACATGGGCTTTTTGCTGCTGGCCTTCAACCAAATTTCCAACAACGCCGGAATGCTGCGCTACACATCGGGCGGCAACTTCAAAATGCCAATGGTAATTCGTGGGCCCGGCGGCGTGGGCCGGCAACTCGGCGCCGAACACTCCCAGCGCTTAGAAGCATATTTCCAAGCAGTACCCGGTTTGAAAATAGTCGCCTGTTCGACTCCCTACAACGCCAAAGGACTCTTAAAATCAGCTATCCGCGACGATAACCCCGTTCTGTTTTTCGAGCACGTTCTTCTTTACAACCTCAAAGAAAATTTGCCAGAAACAGAATATTTAGTGCCGCTGGACAAAGCAGAAATTGTGCGATCGGGCAAAGATGTCACAATCGTGACATATTCGAGGATGCGACACCACGTCATGCAAGCCGTCCCCGCCCTGGTAAAAGAAGGTTACGATCCAGAAGTAATCGACCTAATTTCTCTCAAACCCCTGGACATGGAGACCATCGGCGCATCCCTTCGCAAAACTCACAAAGTAATTATTGTAGAGGAGTGCATGAAAACAGGAGGCATTGGTGCCGAACTAATTGCCTCAATCAGCGATCGATTTTTTGACGAACTCGACGCACCAGTTTTGCGCCTGTCTTCACAAGATATTCCCACACCTTACAACGGGAATTTGGAAAGACTGACCATTGTCCAGCCCAATCAAATTGTCGAGGCCGTCCAAAAAATGGTAGCTTTGCGAGTATAAATAGTCATCAGTCATTAGCCATTAGTCATTAGTTATCATTCTTTGGTTGTTCGCTAAAACTAACGATATCTGCCAGCAGGACATTGATGCTAAAACACGGATGCACAGATTGATTATTTCTTCCACCTAACTACTGACTAATGACCAATGACCAATGACTAATGACCAATGACTAATGACTAATAATTAAATATGCAAAAACAACGTTCCCTATTAGCCCTAATTTTTGTTTTAATCATCGCCGCCATTACTGTAATAGTAACAATTCCGACGCGGCTGGGATTAGACTTGCAAGGAGGGTCGCAACTCACAATTCAGGTAAAAACTACCCCCACAATTCCCAAAATTGACCAGGGAATGTTAGAAGCAGTGCGGCGGATTGTCGAAAACCGCGTCAACGGTTTGGGTGTTTCCGAAGCATTAGTCCAAACAGTAGGAGAAGACCAAATTCTCGTGCAGTTGCCCGGAGTAAATGACCCGCAGCAAGCAGAACGAGTTTTGGGCGGCACGGCAAAGCTAGAATTTCTGGAACAACTGCCTGGAACAGAAGCACAATTAGGCATTGAAAGGCAGTTGCAGCAGGAATTGCTGGTCAAACAAGCAGAATTGAAAACTAGCCCGAATGAGGCGGCTATTAAAGAAAATCAGGCTGCTTTGAAAAGAAGCAATGAGGCGATCGCCAAACTCTTCAAAAGCAGCGGCCTCGGCGGCGAAAACCTCAAAGACGCTCAACCTCAACCCTTGGCGGCTGGGAACAACTGGAACGTTGCTCTTGTTTTCGATTCCAAAGGAGGCGAACTATTTGCCCAACTCACTAAAAATTTAGCCGGCACCGGACGCAGTATCGGTATTTTCCTAGACGAAAGAATGATCAGTTCTCCAGTCGTCGGCGTTGAATTTGCCCAAACAGGAATTACTGGTGGGAGTGCCGTAATTCAAGGCAACTTTACAACGCAAGAAGCCAACGATTTAGCAGTGCAATTGCGGGGCGGCGCTTTGCCTGTGCCGGTCGAAATTGTAGAAAACCGCACCATCGGCGCTAGCTTGGGTAAAGACAGCATTCAAAGCAGTATTAACGCAGGTATCGGCGGCTTAGTTTTAGTCTTGATTTTCATGGTTGCCTACTATCGACTCCCCGGCGTAATTGCCAATATTGCGCTGTTAATTTATGCTCTATTAACTTGGGCAGCTTTCGTGCTTTTGGGAGTGACATTGACGCTGCCGGGAATAGCTGGTTTTGTGCTCAGCATCGGGATGGCTGTGGATGCTAACGTGCTGATTTTTGAACGCACGCGGGAAGAGTTGCGGGCGGGGAAATCGCTTTATCGATCGGTAGAATCGGGTTTTTACCGCGCTTTTTCCAGCATTTTAGACGGTAACGTCACAACAGTTATTGCTTGTGCTGCTTTGTTCTGGTTGGGCGCTGGTTTAGTTAAAGGGTTTGCTGTAACTCTGGCATTGGGGGTGGGAGTGAGTATGTTTACGGCGCTCACTTGCAGCCGCACTCTGCTGTTCGTAGTATTGAGCTTTCCAGCATTGCGGAAACCTCAGTGGTTCTGTCCCGGTTTGTCGAAAACTGCTAATAGCTAATGGGTAATTGGTAATTGGTAATTGGTAGTTGGTAATCGCTAAGAGTTGTCAGCTACAAACCGCTAAAAATTAGTTGTAAATTAATTACCAATGCCCAATGCCCAATGCCCCATGCCCAATGCCCAATGCCCAATTCCCAATGCCCAATTCCCAATTCCCGCTAAATTATGAAATTCAGTGTAATCAAACAGCGATCGCTCTGGTGGAGTATTTCCGCCGCTATAATCCTCGCAGGTATAGTGTCGATGGCGATTTCTTGGAGTCGTCCCGACATCCGCGCACCGCTGCGCCCAAGTTTAGATTTTGTCGGCGGCACTCGCCTGCAATTTGAGCTCGACTGCACGAAACCGGAAAATTGTAAACCCATCGATCTTGCTGCTGTCCGTGAAGTCCTGGACACCCAAGGTTTAGGTGGCAGCAGCCTTCAAGTTATCGGCAAAGAACAGCGCGGTTTGTCACTGCGAACAAAAACTTTGGATGTCGAACAGCGGACTAATTTGCAAACAGCTTTGAGCGAAAAGATAGGCACTTTTTCTCCTCAATCTACTCAAATCGATACGGTTGGGCCTACCCTCGGTAAACAATTATTTACTTCGGGATTGTTGGCTTTATTTCTTTCTTTTGCCGGAATTACGGTTTATCTAACATTCCGGTTTCAGTTGGATTATGCCTTTTTTGCTTTCGTTGCTCTATTCCACGACGTGTTGGTTACTCTTGGTGTTTTCTCGTTTTTGGGTTTAGTTCAAGGAGTGGAAGTTGACAGCTTATTTGTGGTCGCTCTCTTGACAATTATCGGTTTTTCTGTTAACGATACAGTCGTAATTTACGATCGCGTGCGCGAAGTAATCAAGCTAAATCCGGGACAGCCAATCAATCAAATTGTCGATGATGCTGTCATGCAGACGCTGGGAAGGTCAATTAACACAACGTTTACCACGCTGCTGACATTGTTTTCAATCTTTTTGTTTGGCGGCGAAACCCTCAAATACTTTGCTTTAGCTTTGATTGTCGGTTTTATTGCTGGTTCGTATTCGAGTATTTTCGTTGCCAGTACGCTGCTAGCTTGGTGGCGCAGTCGCACCGGTCACTCCATCCCCGTCCCCGCAGAAGGAATCAACCAGTCAGAGGAAGTTTAATTGACTGTTGACGGTTAACTGGTGACGGTTAACTGTTGACGGTTAACTGTTGACTGACTAATAATAAATCCTCAATAATCAATAACCAATGACAAATGAGAAATGACTAATAACTAATGACTAATGAAAGCGATGCAAATTTTCAAAGTGAAGTCCAAAGGCTTCACAAACTAACAGTTTACGGCCGCTGGTTAACTGTGATATTGCTGTGGATTAGCGTCGGTTCTTTGAGCATTTGGGGTTTGCGCCGCGAAATCGCTTTGTGGTTAGAACACTTCACTTGGGCGGCAGTGCGCTACGGTTTATCTTTTCATCGCTGGCCGACTCTCGGTTTGGGTTTGTGCTTGGGGATGACTTTAGGAGTGCTAACTTGGCAAAGTCGCAATATGGTGCGAGGATTGCCCCTGCGGGAAAAACAGGGTTTGGAACAACAAGTTCGCCGCATTCGCCAACAGGGGCCGAGTCATCCTTTGTGGAAGTGGGTTTGCAAAGGTTCGCGGTAGCCGACGGGCTTTATTCTTTAGTCTCAAGCGAGAGGAACGAAAGTTTGACAAGAAGCGGTTTCAACCGCCGAGTCCCTAACTTTTATTGCTTCTTCCTTCTTCCTTCTTCTTTCTTCCTTCTTCCTTTTTCTTTCTTCCTTCTTCCTTTTTCTTTCTTCCTTCTTCCTTTTTCTTTCTTCCTTCTTCCTTCTTCCTTCTTCCTTCTTCCTTCTTCCTTCTTCCTTCTTCCTTCTTCTATATCATGCAAAGCGAGGCAAAATCTGTGCTACGGAAGACTGTTGAAGCGGAATTTCGATCGCAAATTCTGCTCCTTTTCCCGGTTCCGAAAAGCACTTCAATGCGCCGCCGTGTTGGTTGACAACAATTTCATAGCTAATCGACAGTCCCAAACCCGTTCCTTGGCCGACCGGCTTAGTAGTAAAGAAAGGGTCAAACAACCGCTTCCGAACATCTTCTGCCATCCCCGGCCCGTTGTCAGAAATTTTAATTATTACCTTTTTTTTCTCAATTAATTCGGTGCGAATCCGAATCACAGGAATCAGGCGGGTAGAGTTAGAAAGTGATAATTGAGTCGTTGTACAAGACTGCTTTGGGTCGCCTAATTGCGACTTTTTAGGGTTGTTTTTATCGACATTTTCGTATGTATTAGACTCAAGAAGAGCGTAAATTGCATTAAGTAAAATATTCATAAATACCTGATTTAGCTGTCCGGGATAGCACTGCACCAGCGGCAAGTCGCTGTATTCTTTGTGAATTTCGATCGCCTCCTGCCCCGGTTTCGCTTTAAGCTGGCTTTGCAACAGCATAATCGTGTTGTTGATACCGTCGTGAATGTTGACCTGCTTCATTTCAGCTTCGTCTAATCTGCAAAAATTCCGCAGCGACAAAACGATGTCGCGCACTCTTTCTGCACCTTGCTGCATGGAATTTAAGACTCTTGGCAAGTCTTCTAGCAAATAATCGAGTTCGATTTTTTCAGCTTCCGCTGCAATTTCCGGTATGAATTCGGAACACTGCTGCCTGTAGATGTTGAGCATCTGCATTAAAGCTTGCGTGTATTCTTTAGCGTGGTGCAAATTGCTGTAGATAAAGCCGATAGGATTGTTGATTTCGTGAGCTACTCCTGCTACTAACTGCCCCAAAGAAGACATTTTTTCTGTTTGAATTAGTTGAGTTTGAGTGCGCTGAAGTTCCAGCAGGGCCAGTTCGAGCTGTTGGGCTTGATGTCTCAATTGCGCTTGCGACTCGCGCATTGCCACGGTTGATAACTCGTGAATTTGCAACTGAGAAAGCAGCAGTTGGTGTACGTCTAAAAGTTTGTAAGTTTCCGGTTCTACTTGTACTACAATTGGTTCGTGGATTAGTTCGGGCGATCGCTCCAAAGACTGCCGCACTGCCGTCACAATTGAGGTTTCGCGATCGAGAACCAACATATCAGTTTTAGTAAAGCGGTAGAGTATGAACAAAGGCTGTTGAGAAAATAACTCCAAGCTGTAGGGGCGGCTCATGTGTTCAAAATAACGCCGCCGCGAAATCATCCCTATAAACTTTCCTTGCTGAGTGATGATGATGCCCGGAACTAAAGGGTTTGCTTGAAAAATTTTAGCAACTTCGTCCCCCGGACACTCAGATTCTAGGAGAAAGTCGTACAGGGTTAATTCCTGTAGAGTCGATCGCAAACCAAGCGGCGATTTTAGGGGACTCAACCCGTCAGTTTCATACACTGCTCCCTCCTTTGGTAATTGGCAGTTGCGGTTGGCTGCTGGAGTCTTGCCTACTATTTAGACGGCATTTTCAACTCTTTTTATAGCTTAGTTATCAACTTCCCTCTGCTCCCTGGAATCCCGTTAATTCAGCAGGATTTTTTTGTCTTAAATCGTGCTGGTGTCCCCCGAAACGATATTGCAGGTTAGATTGATTTAACAGCAGACACCCCTTTGAAACTTGACTATGTAGTAAATTTTATATATCCAAGATTTGGCTAATCCGAATATAACAGTCATAACTATTTTTAATGTTTGATGACATTAACTTGGTTCAGATGGATAGACATCTGCGACCTGTGGCAGTACATTTCGTATTACCCCTTGCGTAAAATTATATTACAATAAGACAAGAATAGCGACAAATCGGCCGCCGATCGCCCGATTTTAAAATTCAGGCCAAACAGGTTTCCGGCAATTGCCAATTAATCTCAATTGTCAGTTTTTTTGCACAAATGCCGATCGCACTCAACCCGAAGATTGTATTGTAGGTAGTCTCCGAGCCAGGGACAGCCGATGGCGAGCAATTTGTCAAGTTCGGCAGCTTATACTTTAGCCGCATCGACACTCCAAAGTTTCACCGACGAAATTTTTCCCGGCAGATGCTAAAGTTGTGCGATCGCAACTAAAACTCACATTCCACACATCCCCTTAACCTGCCTTAAAAGTTTCCACAAAAGTACCGTCGGGGCACCAACTTGAAATTCAAATTCTGTCGCTGGCAAATCGGAGACGGAGAATCAAGAGGAAGCAGAAATAAATAATTCTATTGTACCCGAATTTTCCCCAACTTCAACTTCAATTTGACGAAATTGGTTTGGTTGCGGTAATATTTCGATCATTATTATTTCTCCTCCCCCTTGAGTTTAGGCAATTCTCATTAGAAACTCTAAGATGTTGATTTGAGGAACATCGGGGGGTGGGGTTTGCTTGGGCGATCGCACTGAGCTAAATTGAAATGACATTGGAGGAAAGTAAGCGACGGTTTCCATGTGCGGTTTCCCGAACTAGAGGTGGTAATTCTATACACGGCGGGGCGATCGTACTTTCAGTACAATGTCAGTATTTCAACCTGTACATTTGTTGAGTCTGAGTCTCTGAGAGTGTGAAAGTC
This sequence comes from Microcoleus sp. B13-B6, assembly GCF_036705405.1. Lineage (NCBI taxonomy): Bacteria > Bacillati > Cyanobacteriota > Cyanophyceae > Oscillatoriales > Microcoleaceae > Microcoleus > Microcoleus sp. B13-B6. The sequence goes on along the minus strand of NZ_JAUBUJ010000017.1, from coordinate 36,296 downwards.
GCTTTTATCCTTTGGCTGTCTGGATAGAAGGTTTTTCAAGGGTGGGGCGGTGCGAGGGCCAGAAGCAGACAGTTAACCAAACGGCACAAGGGAAGTCGGCCGCTAACGCCCACTGAGGAAGGAGTTTAGAATCTCACCGTCAAATCTCAATAGAGAAAAGCACCATAGCACCCCCAGCAATATCACCCAAAAGAATGATTGATTCAAAAAAAGTTGCGTGTTATATTTCAATATAATTCTATACAAAAATACTTTTACCTAAAAGGAGAACAAAAAATGGACACACCTACAGAACGCCTACAAGAACCAGTCGGGACAAGAGAACTCGAATCAATACCTGTATCTGACAAAGTTTCGGCCGACAAAATTAGTGAAGTTAATTTTGAAACGACTCCTTTAGAAACCCCTACTTATACTCAGGAAAAAGTTAGCGTCGAGGAGTTGAAGATTAACGGGGACGATTTGGTTGCTAAAGTTAAAGAACTGATTCACGAAGGAAATATCCGCCGCATCATTATCAAAAATGAAGAGGGACGGATTTTGGTAGAAGTTCCTCTGACGGTGGGAGTAGTCGGTGGAGTCATCGGTGCGGCCTTGTTTCCAGTCATTGCAGCAATAGGAGCGATAGGTGCATTAGTCGCTCACCTTACCATCATCATTGAAAGAACCGAGTAAAAAAACTCAGTTGTTAGTAAGGCTCCTGTCCGGTTAATATCCCGTAATCAAGCTTGTTGGTAGTGAGTACGACTATCATCTATTGATAAGCTGTTCAGCATTTAAATAGAATGTCAACAAACAATTCGCCGTCTTGTGGGGAGTAGGGGTTGGGCCAGAAAGCCCGCCCTGAATATGCAATTTAAATGCGTGACACCTTAGATGAGAAAAAACTTGTCTTTACTACTAAAAACTTAATTGTGGTTATCTAACCGGACTTGAACAAATTTCAAGCACAAACTGGCTTTATAAATATAGCAAGCCTTGCAGGAGTCGTAAAATTTTTACGACTCCTGCAAGGCTTGCTATATGCTTGCACAGCAAGCATTATAAATAACTCATTTAGCGGGTATTCTTTGTTGAAGTCCGGCTAATCCTATTCCTTTGGAGACTTGGGCAATCACTCTGGGGGTAGAGCCTGGTTAATATATTGGCGAGTTAGATTCGATACAAATGAAGGAAAAACCAAAAGTTCTCTAAACTCCCGAAGCAGAAAGCTGTTAAGCATTTAAACTGGGTATGAGCAAAACGCCAAATGCTTACACATGAATCTTGCCTGAATCTTGACAGTGAATCGAAGTAAGTGATTTAAATGCTGAACAGCTTAGCTCAAGTTTTCCAACCAGAGCATCTCCTACAGACAAATATTTTTTGAATAGTTGTGGCGAAGATAATTATGAAACCTAACGAAGAAAATAGCTCTAGCCGTGAAATTCATCAAGAAGTTCACACAGATGCAAGTAACGGTCACGTCAGTACAACGCGAACCACTACAAGTGTTCCGAGTACAACTGCGAAGGCTTCTAAAGAAGCAGCTCATCACCAAGGTTATGTACAGGGTCAAATGGCGGAAAACCACCGCCAACTTGGAGTCCAAGAAGTCCGCGATAATGAGAATGCTGGTCGCGGGTTACTGTTAGGAATTCTTCTTGCTTCTTTGGCAGGTTTAGTTCTGGGCAGTGTATATTACTTCAATCGGAGCGAGGAGGCTCCTACTCCTGCTTCTGCTCCTGTGATTGTTGTACCGAAAGCGAATCAACCTTCAGCAACACCTGCTCCGACTCGGACTATAGAGAGAGAAAAAACGATCATTCAAAAGATTGTTCCGGTTCCGGTTCAACCATCTCCAGCTCAAAAGGCTACGCCGAGTCCTCAACCAAGTCCAGCTCAAAAGGCAACTCCGGCTCCTCAACCAAGTCCGGCTCCCAATATCAATATTACAATTCCAAATTCACAGCAGCAAGATGCACCCGCTCAGCAAGCAGCGCCGTCTCCATCTTCGCCGTCAAATAATACCAATACTACGGTTCCGAATCCGCAGGATGAGCCAGCTTCCACTCCGCCAACTGCAGCACCTGAGAGTTCAGCTACTCCTTCTCCAACTCAAGATGAGGGCGCTCCTGGAGCAGGTACCAGCGGCGAAACTAATACCGAAAGCCGGAGCGAGTCTAATCCTACGGATACGGCTGTACCTGAAAGCAACTCCGGCGCAGAGGGTGCGACTGGTTCACCGCAATAGAAGTTGGATGTCGAATTAGTCCGCCTGGGGTTCCAACCCCAGACTCATAGCTAAAGTCCTTTAAAGCTGATATCTGGCACCAGTCTCAAGAACAGGCTTTTCGGCCTGTTCCACAAAGAGTAGATTTTATTGTGGAACAGGCATCTTGCGTCTCAAGAACAGGCTTTTCGGCCTGTTCCACAAAGAGTAGATTTTCTTGTGGGGTGGGCTTCTAGCCCGCCCAAAAAAGGATTATTGAGAATGGTGCAACATATTAGTTAAAGAGGACTTTTTTTTAGGGTTTAAAGTGAAATCTTGCACCATTATCAATAAGCCTGCTATAGGCGGAATCTCCTGCCCAAACCCTACTCCCCACAAGAAAACTCATTCTTTGTGAAACAGGCGCGAAAGCCTGTTAAGCGAGAATGGTGCAACATCTCAGACTAACCGGACATTGTGGCTGAACTCAAGAAACCTGGTTTCTGCGGTGGAAAACGTTTTAAGAGTGTGCCAACCTATCCTAAGAAACAGTTTGGTGAACTAATTTAACTTTCCCTAAAGCCGTCTTCCTGCTGTCAAAGAGTTTCATCACGCCGGAGGTGATGGTCTCGATGACATCGGGAGCGCAGTAAGAGAGAAACTCTTCCGAAGAAGTAGGATCTGCAAAAAACTCTTGAGCTTTCTTCAAAAAGTTTTCTGTTTCAGCAAAGCCGATAGATTTGATAATAAACGTAGAAACCGGGGAGTTTTTAATATCATAGCGCGATTCTTGATTGCGTCCTATTTCTAGCAGGTCTAACACTTCTCTTTGCAACTGACTGTCTAAGGGGTAGGCGCTCTGTCTGTTGGGCAAGTAATCCTCCAAAACCGAGGTTTTAAATCCTGGTGTACGCAATTCTCCCATCATAGTTGAAAGCGGAATATCGCGCCCCAAACGGTAGGAAAGAGCTTCTAAAATGGCGATAGTAATTAGCTTGACCCCCAGATAAAGTTTAGCAACTTCGATATTTTTGCGAGTTCTAGCAATCAGGTTAGCGTAGGTTGCATCGTCCGGCTCTTGCATAAACTGCTGGAAAACCAGTTCGGGTTTGAGGAAGTTCAAAAATCCTTCCATTTTTTGCAGAGACCTGCGATATCCGGCAACAGTATAGGAATTAACATTGGTCAATTCGTGGTTGGTTTCTGGCATCAAATTCCAGGTATTGTCTAAAAAATTAGAGGAATTGGGAGAGGCAAAATTCTCTACATCCCGATTGGCTAACCTGACAGCACGCTTGACAATTTCTACGATTTGGGCATCGCTCCATCCCAAGTTAAAATCGCGGTTCGCACTTACCAAACGCTGGTGCAAAAGTTCGATCGCGCTCAAACCGCTGGGCGAAACGGGACGAAAAGGGATAGTAGCTTCGATGCAAGCGGCGATTTCGGCGATCGTACTAGCTGGCAAAAAAGGCTCCAAAGATTTGGCAGCAATAACGGCACTCAAAAATTCGTTTTGGCCGCCAAACGGAGAGAGAGTCTTGCCGGGAATAAACCCAAATACTGAGGCCACTAGGTGATACATGGCATCGTCGGGCAGTTCGGTTTCATTTCTAATAACTAACTGCGATCGCACCTCTTTGACAAAAGGACAAAGGGCGCTGCTAATATTGAAACTAACGCCCTGATCGACTTGCACGTACACGAGGTCGTGAAACAACGCAGCCAGCACCTCGATCGGATCGACTGACCCCCCGACCTCAAAAATGTGTTCCGACGTGTGAAAGTAGCGCCAAGGCCCTCTCATCGTTTGAATAATTAGCTCAGCTATCTGCTCCAGCTTTGGAATGTCTACTCGACCTCCCAATTGCTCGATCGAGCTTACCAAGCAATCCAAGCACCGTTTTTGTTCTGCCAAAAGCTCCATTTACACACCTCCAGTGCATTCCCTGATTGTCTTGCGCTTGATTGAATGGTATCAAAACGCGCTGCGATCGTGCCATAATTCGTCACTCAAAAATTTCAAATTTTAGGGTGAAACAGAGAGAGGGGGCGAGAGAAAGAGGAAGAGCGAGGAAGAGCGAGGGAGAGCGAGGGAGAGAGAGAGCGAGAAATTAAATATTAAAAATTCTGCCGTTGTGGATCTTCGGGCAACTTGGGCGATCGGTATCATAAATTACAGTAAAAATGACAAAAAGTGGGTAAAAACTTGATGAATTTTTGATGAAATTATGAGGAATTTTTGACAAAAGCTGTGGGTGGGTGGCATTGACACCAGCTTCAAGCTGCAGTGGTCTAAATACTGCGTGTAGCCTCAGAATAAGATTCCTAGACGTGCTGATAAACCTCTTGATATTTGCGCTGATACACTTGAGTTGATTAGCTTTCGGGCAGTTGGTCTAAAGCTTCCTATCGCCACTTTAACTGCTGCCTTGGTTTGCTGTCGCATCCCCAATCTAACACTAACAGAACTTACACAAGTGTCACCAGTGATCCGGGCACTATGCAGCACAAAATCCGACAATAAACATGGGAAAATCGGGGCGTTTCAGTGGCTCAATTAAATAATTGGACAACATCAATCCAGCTTAAATACCCCCTTAATCCCTCAGTCCCCCTCGGCTGGGACTTTGTATGTTTAGAAGCGATTTAAATCGCCGAATCAACTGTTATATTCCCAACTTCTTTAAGAAGTCGGGTATCGGGGTCTTGTGTGTTTTGAGCCGTTGCTGACCAAGAATTTCAAAGGTGGTACCCCCCACGTGATTTATCCGTGGAATCAATCCAAAATCGAAAATCGAAAATCCTCAAGAAAGAGCATTTATCCGTGGGGTCGCCTCTAAAATCTAAAATCTAAAATCTAAAATCGATTGACTTACTGCATCCGATCGATCGTCCGATACTGCACCGCCTCCGCCACATGATTCGTTTTCAAGCTTTCATCCCCCGACAAATCAGCAATAGTTCTAGCAACCTTCAAAATGCGATCGCTCCCCCTCGCCGACAGCCCCAACTTCCGAATCGCCATCTCCAATAAATTCCGAGAAGCATCATCCAACTGACACCATGTGTTAATGTGACTGCTTTGCATCTGGGCATTACAGCGCAAACTAGATTCCGACTGAAAACGGCGAGTTGCGAGTTCTCGCGCCCGCTGCACCCTCACCCGCACCGGTTCCGACTCCTCCCCCGTCGGCTGTCGCGTAATTTCCTCGGGTTTCAAACGATTTACGGCCACTTGCAAATCAATCCGATCCATCAAAGGCCCCGAAAGTTTTGCCCAATATTGCTCCCTCTTTTGCGGCGAACAAGTACACTGTTGAATCGAATCGCCGTAATAACCGCAAGCGCAAGGATTCGTACTAGCAACTAAAGTGAATTGCGCCGGAAACATCACCGATTGTCTAGTTCGAGAAATCGTCACATAACCATCTTCCAGCGGTTGTCGCAAAAACTCCAAAACATCTCTTTTAAACTCAGTTAATTCATCCAAAAAAAGAATGCCGCGATGTGCTAAAGAAATTTCACCCGGACGCGGAAAACTGCCGCCACCTACCAAAGAAGGCCCAGATGCCGAATGGTGAGGACTGCGAAAAGGTCGATCGCCCACCAAGCTTCCCTTATCCTTCAACAACCCAGCCACCGAATGAATCTGAGTCACATCCAAAGCTTCATCAAAAGTCAGCGGCGGCAAAATACCCGGCAAACGCCTCGCCAACATAGTCTTACCGCTCCCTGGCGGCCCCACAAAAATTAAATTGTGTCCCCCCGCCGCCGCAATTTCCAAAGCCCGCCGCGCGTGAATTTGCCCCTTTACATCCTTTAAATCAAGGCCAGAAAACCGCGTTTTAGCTAATTCTTCTCGACCGTTTACTTCTACAGGCGAATAAACTTCAGGATTGTTCAAAAAATCAGTAACTGCAAAAATATTCTCAAAACCATAAACAGATATTCCGTGCACCAAAGCCGCTTCTTGCGCGTTACCAGCCGGTACAACCAACCCCGAAATACCCATTTTTTGAGCAGCAGCGGCGATCGGCAAAACCCCAGCCACAGGCCGTAAACTCCCATCTAAAGAAAGTTCCCCTAAAAACAAATAATCTCCCAAAAGTTGACCGCTGACTTGTTCGGATGCTGCTAAAATGCCAATGGCGATCGGCAAATCAAAACTCGGCCCCTCCTTCCGCAAATCCGCCGGAGTCAAATTAATCACAATACTCCGCATCGGAAAAGCATATCCAGAATTTTTTAGCGTAGCCTTAACCCTTTCTTTAGCTTCTTGCACCGCAGAATCGGGCAACCCCACAACGACGATTTTCGGTAGCCCCCCTGACACATCAGCCTCAACACCCACCTTTACCGCGTCAATTCCAACGATCGATGCACTCCAAACCCTAGCAAGCATTTTTCTTTATCCTTAATTTGCCTGTCCTTGATTCATCATCTATTATGATTAACAATGACTAATGAATATCGGGAGAGGCAAGAAAACTTTTCCTTGCCTCTTCTTTTTCTCCTCTTCCCTCTCTCCTGCTGCCTCTTCCCTCTTCCCACTTCCCCTTCTCCCTTCCCACTTGGGCCTTCCCTCTTCCCACTTCCCACTTGGGCCTTCTTCCCTCTTCCCCCTTCCGCCTTCTTCCTTCTTCCTTCTTCCTTCTTCCTTCGTTCGTTAACACCCATGACAACTCAAGAAACGCTTTTCAGCAAAATCATCCGCAAAGAGATTCCCGCAGACATCGTTTATGAAGACGACTTGGCCCTCGCGTTCAGAGATATCCATCCGCAAGCACCCGTCCACATCCTCGTCATTCCCAAACAGCCTATTGCCAAATTAGCCGATGCCGAATCGGGAGATCATGCTCTCATGGGACACTTGCTGCTGACTGTCAAACGGGTAGCAGAACAACTCGGACTTAGCAACGGCTATCGCGTCGTCATTAATAGCGGCAGCGACGGCGGTCAAACTGTAGACCACCTGCACCTTCACATTCTCGGCGGACGGCAGATGAAGTGGCCCCCAGGCTAAAGCCTAATTTTTACGCAGAAATTGCGGACTCATCCTCAGAAATCCGGTTGATTTCTATTGCCCAGCGCTTCAGAAACCGGGTTTCTTTTTTCGTCAATAAACCGGGTTGATTGGCTCTTATTGAGAATGGAGCCCGATCGCACTTGAAACCAGGTTTTCACTATTCTCCCGATAAAATTTCCCCTCGCAGAATCCACCGGGTATTTGTGAATAAATATTAAAAATCATCTCTTCACGACCTAATTAACAGATATTTAAAGACAAAGAGAATCGACCTGAACAAAAAACAATGCTCGAACTGCTGAACCAAGCTACAGCCAATAGATTCAGTTATTCAGGTCGCTGTATTTAACCCGTTTTGCTTGTAATATTACTTTGTAAAAAACTATAAATATTTACCAAGAATCCAATTTTTGTAAATGTTTGTAAAATATTTAAATTGTCAGCAGTAATCCCTTGGCAAACTTTAGTGAATGGTGTTACTAATATAAGCGTGGGGCATCCCCACAACGAACCTTGAAAATTCAATTAAGCAATCATAAACCAAGTCAGTAACTCAGGGCTAAAGCCACTGAGCTTGTAAGAGAAATCAAGCAAGCTGTATTGACCAGCCTAAGTCTTCACTGACTACGTTATTGGGGTCATAACACCGGAAAATGCGACGCTAGTTTTCCGCTCTGTTGTTTACAGTTAAACAGCCTTAAAGTCACTCTCGACAGTGCTGTAAGCGTGACAAGCCCCGATAACCTTGGCGAAGCGAACATTACCCCGAAAAGGAGATTGAGGCAACCATACCTCACCGGAGAGGCAACCATACCTCTCCAACCCCGCAAGGGATTCAAGGCGGTTGAAACCGCCGAGTCGTTTCCCACTTACCGAAAGTTTCTTATGACAACAACCGTACAGCGTCGCGAAAACGCCAACGTTTGGGAGCAGTTTTGCAACTGGGTAACTAGCACGGAAAACCGGATTTACATCGGTTGGTTCGGCGTCTTGATGATTCCTACCTTGCTGAGTGCCACCATCTGCTACATCATCGCCTTCATCGCTGCTCCTCCTGTGGACATCGACGGCATCCGCGAACCAGTTGCTGGTTCCTTGATGTACGGCAACAACATCATTAGTGGTGCTGTTGTTCCTTCATCGAATGCGATCGGGCTTCACTTCTATCCCATCTGGGAAGCAGCTTCCCTCGATGAGTGGTTGTACAACGGCGGCCCCTACCAATTGGTAGTATTTCACTTCCTGATTGGCATTTTCTGCTACATGGGTCGTGAATGGGAATTGTCCTACCGCTTAGGTATGCGTCCTTGGATCTGCGTCGCTTACTCTGCACCAGTTGCAGCAGCCACCGCAGTATTCTTGATCTACCCGATCGGACAAGGCAGCTTTTCTGACGGTATGCCCTTGGGTATCTCCGGCACATTCAACTTTATGATCGTGTTCCAAGCCGAGCACAACATCCTGATGCACCCCTTCCATATGTTGGGAGTTGCTGGTGTCTTCGGCGGTGCTCTGTTCTCCGCCATGCACGGTTCCTTGGTAACATCTTCTTTGGTTCGCGAAACAACCGAAACTGAATCTTTGAACTACGGTTACAAATTCGGTCAAGAAGAAGAAACCTACAACATCGTTGCAGCCCACGGCTACTTCGGTCGTTTGATTTTCCAATACGCGAGCTTTAACAACAGCCGTTCTTTGCACTTCTTGTTAGGTGCATGGCCAGTTGTCGGTATCTGGTTTACCTCTTTGGGTATTTCCACGATGGCGTTTAACTTGAACGGTTTCAACTTCAACCAATCGGTTATCGACTCGCAAGGTCGCGTCATCAACACTTGGGCTGATGTCATCAACCGCGCTAACTTGGGTATGGAAGTGATGCACGAGCGCAACGCTCACAACTTCCCTCTCGACTTGGCGGCCGGTGAAACAACTCCCGTAGCTTTGGTTGCTCCTTCCATCAACGGCTAAATTTAGCTTTTGATTAACAAAAAGCGCTCCTAGAAATAGGGGCGCTTTTTGTTTGGGCAAGTATAATTTGATAGATTTTTTTCTGTTAAATCCGTTAAATCTGAGATGTTGCACCATTCTCAGGAACAGGCTTTCCGGCCTGTTCCACAAAGAGTGAATTTTCTTGTGGAACAGGCCGGAAAGCCTGTTCATAAAAAGCTTATTGAGAATGGTGCAACTTCTCAGTTAAATCCGTTAAATCTGTTAAATCTCGTACACTGCGCGTTGCCGAGCTTCCTTCTTCCCGATCGATCTGATATATTGATTAAGAATTATTATTTTTGGCAATCATCAAAGTGGCGATATTTAACAGGCACAAATTTGAAAAACTCGTGGTTCATAAATCCAAAACATTAGCCTGGGCGATCGCACTTTTCAGCGGCATTTTGATGGCATTGACAACCGCACCAGTAAATGCTTGGCTATTGGCTTGGGTAGCCCTAGTTCCCCTCTGGATTTTGGTTGTTAGTTATGAAAAGCCTCTTCAAGAAGTAAAAAAACAAAAATTCTTCATTCTTCCTGCTTCATTCTTCCTTCTTCCTTTACTCTGGGGAATTGGCTATCACGGATTAGCCTTATCTTGGATTATGGGAATTCACCCGATGACTTGGTTGGGAGTTCCTTGGTGGCCGAGTTTGGCGATCGCACTTTTTTGCTGGGCATTCATCACCCTCTGGGGAGCCGCCTTAGTCGCCGTTTGGGCGTGGCTATTTGTAATTCTCAACTCTCTAACTTTACCCGGCAAAAATCCTATTCATATTCTTAACTCCCCCCCTTTACAAGGGGGGGCTGGGGGGGGTAGCTCTAAATTTTCAGCATTAACTCGCGTTTTAATTGGCACAGCTTTGTGGTGCGCCTTAGAAAGTATTTGGAGTACAGGTTCGCTGTGGTGGACATCTCTCTCTTATACCCAAAGCCCGCACAATTTAGCAATATTGCACCTCGGTCAACTCTCCGGGCCCAGCGCAGTAACAGCCGCTCTTGTAGCAGTAAATGGCTTAATCGCCGAAGCTTTTCTTGAAGGAAGAAGGAAGAAGGAAGAAGGAAGTTCGGCAACGGATTGTGTAACGGATGTAACGGATGTAACGGATGGATGGAAGCAGGAGAGAGCCCGAGGTAAGAAGGGAGAAGTCCGAGGGAAGAAGTCGGTTGCTTATATTTTGCCTGCGGGTTTATTTTTAGTTTTGCATATTGCAGGCTGGAGTTTGTACAATCGGCCTTTAATTCAAGAGGCGGGAACATCATTAAAAATTGGCATTATTCAAGGCAATATTCCTAACGAGATTAAGTTTGACTCAGCGGGCTGGGGGCGCGCTTTGGAAGGTTACACCACTGGATACAAACAGTTAGCAGACAGGAAAGTCGATGCTGTGTTAATTCCAGAGACGGCTTTGCCTTTTATCTGGACAAACGAGTATCAGCGTTCTACTCTTTCCTTTTACCAAGCTATTCTCGAACGCGGCGTTGTGGCTTGGGTTGGAGGATTCGGACAGCAAGATAATAGTATCACTAACAGCTTATTGGCGATCGATCGCACTGGAGAAATTATCGGTCGCTACGATAAACTAAAGCTAGTGCCTTTAGGCGAATATATCCCTTTTTACGAAATTTTAGGCGGGATTATTAATCGCCTTTCTCCCTTAGATGCTCATTTAGTACCCGGTAATTCTAAACAAGTGTTTGATACGCCGTTTGGCCGCGCCATTGTCGGAATTTGTTACGATTCGGCGTTTGCTGAAATTTTCCGATATCAGGCGGCGAAGGGAGGCGAATTTATGATCACCGCTTCCAACAATGCCCATTACAAACCCCCAATGCTGGATCAACATCATGCTCTAGATGTGATGCGGGCAATTGAAACTGATAGATGGGCAGTTATCGCAACTAATACGGGTTACTCTGCTTTTGTAAATCCTCGCGGCGAGACGGTTTGGAAGTCTGGAATTAATACCTATGAAGTCCGAGATGCTACTATTTATCGGCGGCAAACTCGAACTTTGTACGTGCGGTGGGGAGATTGGCTGACACCTTTATTGTTAGTATTGGCTGGGTTAATGCGGTTAATTGTTAGAAATTAACCCGTAGGTTATACGATTTTAGATTTTCGATACCAATCTAAAATCTAAAATCTAAAATCTAAAATTGTTAGTATTGGCTGGATTAATGCGGTTTATTGTTAGAAATTAACGTTAGTAAAGAGTTTTAGGGTGGGGCGGGGGCGGGTTTATTAAATCTGTTTGCACTGTGAGGATTATTGGTGAACCCGCCCCTACAGTTCACTAATGACTAATGACCAATGATTAATGACTCTACTTATCTTTCAGGTGTTGGTGAACGCTAGGAGATAAAGAAATTAAATCGTCCATATTGCGCTGCATGGCAGCACACATATTGTCCAAAGGCAAATCATTGGCATCGCGCCCGAAGGGATTTTCTATTTCAATGCCGATTTCTTCGATGCCGAACAAAGTAAAACTAATTAAAGCAACAACAGGGCCGGTTCCCCAACCCAAATCCTTCACCATTTGAAAGGGCAGTGCCAAAGAGTAAAGTAACAATAGCTGTTTGAGGTGAATCGCGTAAGCCAAAGGGATAGGCGTCTTCAAAATCCGCTCGCAGCCCCCTAATACATCAATCATAGAGTTGAGCAACTCATTCATACCAGTTAACTGATAAACATCCACGCAATTGCGCTCGTACTGCTCGTGCATATAATCCTCAATCCAAAAGGCAACTTCTAGGGGCGGATTGTTCATCGATTTGAGCTTTTGGTACTGCGCTGGGGACATTAACGGCTCCAACTCTGGATTGACTGATTCTTGCCGTAAGTGCAGTTTCATTGCCACTGCCAAGGCAACTAATAGGCGCAGTGCTGACTTTTTTTCTATGATATCCTGCGGGTCTTTTTCCTCAATTGCTACCCAGATTTGACGAGCCAAATTGCGGATGTTATTGTTTAAAGTACCCCACAATCTGCGACCTTCCCAAAATCGCTCGTAGGCTGTGTTTGTCCGAAAAACTAACAGTAAACCGAGGACAATACTCGGTACAATGCTAGACAAAATCGGCAAGGATACTGGCAAGTTGAAAAAGTACAGGAAGGAAATAAACACCCCAAATCCGCCGCACAGCAAAACGCGCGGCAAAATTGAGGGAATGACAGACCCTCGAACCTGTAATGCAATTTTAAACCACGACGGTCGATCGCCACTCATGCAAGTCTCCTCATTAAATTAGTAGTCTGCGCCCTAGGGCCTGCCGCACAAATGCCTGCTACACTTAGTTCTGCAGCTCCCCTCAGTCTATTTGAGATTCGAGATTTTAGATTGACTCCACAGATAAATGTGGGGGGTTTGAACTTTGGTCTAAAATTTTTTGGTCTCCACGACTGCTGTCGGGGGCTTGTATCCCTATTTGGGTGCGGTGAGAGCTTCCGAAAAAAGCTTTCCTACAAACAACCTTTGGATTTTACCCAAAAAACTCATATTTAGGATCAATCTAAAATCTAAAACCTAAAACCTAAAATCTAAAATTGATTGACTGAGGCACTTAATTCGGTAAGATTAATCATGTATCTTTAAACCTCAGCTTCCGTGCAAGAGCTACCGACATCTGTGCCCCCGCATTTTCACCGATTGCCAAACCAACGGTGGCAAATTTATTCGCCTCAACCACAGCAAGCCGAACAGTTTGCCACTGAAATCGGTTTGTCGCCCTTGCTGGCACAGGTACTGATTAACCGGGGAATCGATTCGCTTAAAGAAGTGCAAGGGTTTATCGAACCGGAATCTCTGGTTTTGCCCGCACCAAAGGATGAGTTTCCCGATTTGGCTGCGAGTGTCAAATTGTTGCGGGAGGCGATTTCGGGAGGGCAAAAAATTGCGATATGCGGCGACTACGATGCTGACGGGATGACGAGCACGGCTTTGTTGCTACGCGCTCTGAGGCTGCTGGGGGCGAATGTGGATTATGCTATTCCCAGCCGGATGCGAGAAGGTTATGGGATTAACGATCGCATTGTAGAAGAATTTCACTCCGAAGGTGTCGCTCTCATTCTCACTGTTGACAACGGAATTGCAGCCTACGGCCCGGTTGCCAGAGCGCGAGAACTCGGTGTCAAAGTTATTATTACAGACCACCACGATTTACCCCCAAAACTGCCGCCGGCAGATGCTATTCTCAACCCGAAATTAATTGCGGAATCTTCGCCCTATCGCGGTTTAGCTGGCGTAGGCGTTGCTTATGTTTTGGCGATTACTTTGGCGATTGATATGCAGAAAGTGGGCGGCTTGGTGAATCCGCTGCTGGAGTTATTTACTTTAGGAACTATTGCGGATTTAGCGCCTTTGACAGGAGTTAATCGGCGCTGGGTGAAGCGGGGTTTGCGGCTGTTGCCTCACTCGCAATTGGCGGGTATTCAGGCTTTGATTCAGGTGGCGGGAGTGCAGCCGGGAAGTGGGGAAAGTTCATCTATTCTCAACTCAAAACTCACGGGCGGGCACGGGGGCACCGCCCCTACTCAAAATTCCTTAAAGCCTGAAGATATTGGTTTTCGGCTTGGGCCCCGGATTAATGCTGTGGGGCGGCTGGCTGACCCTCAAATTGTGATAGAGTTGCTGACTACGGACGATCGCGAATTGGCTCTTAAAAACGCGATGCAGTGCGAACAAATTAATCAGCGCAGGCAGGAGTTGTGCCAGGAAATTGAGCAGGAAGCAATTGCTTGGTGCGAGAAAAGTGAGCTAGACTTGCAGCAAGAACGAGTTTTAGTTGTCGTGCAACCTGGTTGGCACCACGGGGTGATCGGGATTGTAGCTTCTCGGTTGGTGGAACGCTACGGCGTACCTGTGTTTATTGGTACTTTTGAGGATGAGGGCGGGCACGGGGGCACCGCCCCTACAACCTCATCCTCCTCCGTGCCCCCGTGCCCGCCCGCTAAAATTGTCCGGGGTTCGGCGAGGGGAATTCCTGAGTTTAATGTATTTGACGGTCTGAATTTTTGCGCGGATTTATTAACTAAATTTGGCGGACACAAAGCGGCTGGCGGTTTTTCTATGCCGGCTGAGAATCTCGACCAATTCCGCAATCAATTGTCAATTTTTGCCAATCAATGTTTGCAGCCGGAACACCTAAAACCGCTGGTTTCAGTAGATGTGCAGGCAAATTTGGCAGAGATAAATCTCGACATTTACCGACAAATTGATGCTCTAGAACCTTGCGGGATTGAAAATAAGGCTCCTGTATTTTGGACGCCTAATGTTTGCATAACTGAACAGAAAATTGTGGGTAAAGGAGGTCACGTTAAACTAACTGCAACTCAAGATGGAAATGTATCGGCTAGTGTGAAGGCGATTGCTTGGCGTTGGGGCGAATATTTTCCTTTGCCTCGGCGGGTTGATATTGCTTACCGATTGCGGGAAAATAGTTTTAATGGCAAGACATCGGTGGAGTTAGAATTGTTGGGTGTCCGGCTGCCCGCAAGTGTTGCTAGTTCCAGGCCGCCGATGTTCGGAAAAGTTGAGTTTTATTATTGCGATCGCACTTATTCTTGCAGTCTGTCTCCAGCCGGATCGATCGAGGAATTGAGAATTCGCAACTCTCAAGGGCAAGTTTTGGCTGTTGCACCCGGACAAAACATCGGTTTGTTAGGCAACTCCCGCAAGGATGCTAGAGAAGTCGATGTATCTCTACCTTTTTTTGAGAATTTGATTCAAACTGCTAAACACGCCCTCGGTATTTGATAACTCGGTATTTGATAACTCGGTATTTGATAACTCGGTATTTGATAACTCGGTATTTGATAACAAAGCTCGTGCAGCAGGGAAAATTGGCGATCAAGCGTTGTGAATTTTGAATAATTTAAAACTCAAAACTCCCAACTCTCGATCGCCGCCTAGCGTGCTATAATTACAGGTCGCCGCCTTTAGCAGCCAAGAGAAAAATCACGATCGGGCCAGAAAGCACGACTGCTGCGAGTAAAGCTACCTGAACAATGAGTTGGTAGTCTACACCACCCATACCACTGAAAAGATCGGTTATAAAGTCCATTTGTCCTCCTGACTGTAGTGATTAAGTCTAGATTGTTGCATTAGAAAATCCGCTTCTGATTTTACCGGGCGATCGACCATATTTTTTAAGGAACTTTACAAAATTCAACAAAATGTAAACTACGATCGACCTCTCAGTCACAGGAAACCAGGGACTTGATGCCCCTTCCCGGAAAGTCCCCCAATCTAAAATCTAAAATCTAAAATCGAACCGCCCCTTCGGGATATCCGCCTCCGGCGCTGGCAATTGATATACTTGAAGAGCCCCAATCTCCTAAAGTTTGGCATTTTCCACATAATGCTCCGAATCTAAAATCTAAAATCTAAAATCTAAAATCTAAAATCAAACTATGGCTACTTGGCGTTGCGTAAAGCAGTGCGGTGCTTGTTGTTACCTCGACCCAACAGAGCGCCCAGACTTAGACGAGTATTTATCTGAAGAGGAATTAGCGCTCTATTTGAGCTTAGTCGGAGAGGACGGTTGGTGTATCAATTTTGACAGAGCGACGCGAGAATGCGGAATTTATGCCGATCGACCGCGCTTTTGTCGGGTAGACTCAGAGGTGTTTCAGGATATGTACGGCGTTGAGCCGACTGAATTGAACGATTTCGCGATCGAGTGCTGCTTGGAGCACATTGAAGATCTTTATGGCGATCGATCTTTGGAAATGATCCGCTTTAACTCTGAAGTCGGAATTCTCGCCTTACCTGACAACTAACCGAACTTGATGCTCATTAGGCTTTCTCTTTGCGGATGATTTTTCGCGCTGGGCATCTCAATCTAAAATCTAAAATCTAAAATCTAAAATCGTCTGCCGGTTTCTCACCGGGAGAGTGTCAAAATAAACAAATCAAAGAAATATCGCGCAGTTGAGTTGATCCATGAGCAATCGAGAGGGTTTTACAGGGGGATTTATTGCCGGAGCTGCTGTTGGCGGCTTGGTGGGTGCAGTTTTGGGCGCGGTGCTGTCGCGGCGCGCTGCTGAAGCTTTGCTGAGTGAACCTTCAGACGCAAAGACAAGAAAGATCCGCCAGAGGAAAGCCAGCCAACTCGAAGCCGACAGTATGGAAGTAGCAAGGCTGAGTTTAGAAGATAAAATTGCTCAGCTAAATCAGGCAATAGATGACGTGCGGCTGCAACTCGGCGACGTAAACGGGAACGCGCCGGCGCCGGGTGGCGAGGGTTCGATCGCCAACGACTCCTGAATCCCTTTAAAATTTTAGATTAGTCTGGCAGATCGATGCGCGTTACTGACATCTTGCACCATTCTCGCTTTACAGGCCTTTCGGGCCTGTGAAGCCAAGAGTGAATTTTATTGTGGGCCGTTAGTCTTCTAGCCCGCCCGTAAACAGCCTCATGCTCCCCCTCTCCCCGACCTATGCTAAACTTTAAGTTAAAGTGTCTGTAAACTTTACTCAAACTACAAGCAAAATTTATGAGTTCTTCAATAGGCCTTTTGGCAACCACGCTGTCCACATTTCTGCAAATCTATGTAGCCCTGATGATTATTCGGGTGCTGTTAAGCTGGTTCCCTAACATCAATTGGTACGACCCCCCGTTTTCAATTTTGAGTCAGTTAACAGACCCTTACCTCAATCTATTCCGATCGATTATCCCCCCCTTGGGAGGGATTGATTTTTCGCCGCTGATTGCGTTTTTTGTACTGCAATTCGGCTCGGAATTCTTGATTGGTCTTTTGACCAGCTTGCAAACATCCTTGTAGTTTGAAAAGCTTAAGTTTTTAAGCATCGAGCGTAAATTGTTTTGCCGACCTAGCTGCCGACAACTAAATTTTAGATTTGACATTTTTAGATAAACTCCCCGGTTGAAAAGCTGGGGAGTTTATCGTACATGAGAAATGAGAAATTGCCAGCCACTCAACAATCGAAAATCTAAAATCTCAAACTGCATCGCAATTTCACGGCCAGCCAACCCAAAATCTCTTTCTCAGCAATCTAAAATCTCAAATAGTTTCGTTAGCGGCGAACCACGCCAGTAAAACCTGTAGCTTTAAATTGCTTGAGCTTCAAAGGTGTTCGTTGATTGGCGGCAACCGAAATTCTGAGCTGAAAATCGCTAACTCCGGGAGGAACTTCTTCTATAGAACCCAACCGAGTCCGGTTTTGCATCACCGGATTGTCGTCAGCATCATAAATGCGGCCGAAAATATCGGCATTGACAACTGGTTTGCCGGTGCTATTTTCAGCTTTCCCAGTAATCAAAAAGCAGGTAGCTTCCATAGAACTGCCACTGGTGACTGTTCCTTCTCCCATTTCTGCCGGACATTCGCGATAAGAAAGGTCGGAAAGTTTAATCTGCGTCAGAGCCCAAGCAGGTGGAGTGAAGACCAAACTAAAAATTCCGATTAGGCAAGTAGCAAAAAAAAGGCTGATAGCTCGAAATTTCATAAATTGCGGGGCAAGTATATTTTAATTCTCAGCTTAGCGCGAATTGGGCCTCAAATTCCGGCTTATAGGAATTCTGAAAACTACAGCTACTTTTTGAAGAAATGGCATTAATCTAGACCTAAATGCTGTCGCAAGGCTTGGCGCATCACATCAACTGGGACGGATTCTTGATCCAGCCAAATTTTTAAGGCGGCTGCTCCTTGTTGAACTAGCATTTCGAGTCCGTCAATAGCTCGCGCTCCCCGAAGCTGTGCATCTTTGAGAAACTGGGTAGGATTAGGGGTGTAAATTAAATCATAGACGATCGCACTTGCTGAAATTCGATCGATCTCACCAGCCGCAACCGGCG
This sequence comes from Microcoleus sp. B13-B6, assembly GCF_036705405.1. Classification (NCBI taxonomy): domain Bacteria; kingdom Bacillati; phylum Cyanobacteriota; class Cyanophyceae; order Oscillatoriales; family Microcoleaceae; genus Microcoleus; species Microcoleus sp. B13-B6. The sequence continues at coordinate 18,264 of NZ_JAUBUJ010000017.1, read as the reverse complement.
ACTTTTCCCCCTGCGGATACATCCCCACAGGCGTCGTGTTCACCAGCAAATCTGCCTGCGAAATTAAACTTGACAAATTATCCCAAGTATGCACCTGCAAATTATGCACGGGCATCGGAGAATTGACCCAACTCTGCTGAAATTCCGCTAAATTTTGTTCGCTGCGGCCGACAACGTGAATCTCTGCACATCCCAATTGAGCGCATCCAGCCACAACAGCTCTCGCCGCCCCGCCATTCCCCAAAATTACCGCTACTTTCTGACTCCAATCGGAACCCCCCCTAGCCCCCCCTTGGTAAGGGGGGGGACAGGATTCAACAGCCCCCCCTTGGTAAGGGGGGGGACAGGATTCAACAGCCCCCCCTTGGTAAGGGGGGGGACAGGATTCGATAGCCGTATTGCCCGTTTCTAAGGGAGAGGTCGCGTCTTTAGCCCCCCCTTGGTAAGGGGGGGTTGGGGGGGGTTGCAGCGGCGCGAGAAAGCCTTCAACGTCAGTATTTGTGCCACACCAACCTTTGTCAGTCAGGTATACGGTATTGACTGCGCCGATCGATCGGGCGATCGGGGAAACTTCCGACAACAGCGGTAGGATTGCTTGTTTGTGCGGAATCGTGATGCTAAATCCCCGAACGCCGATCGCCGCAAATCCTGCAAGAGCAACCTTTAAATCCTCTGGTTTTACTGGAAACGGCAAGTAAACAAAATCGACTCCCAAGTGGGAAATAGCAGCATTGTGCATCGCCGGCGACAGAGAATGTTCGACGGGATGACCAATTACTCCCAACAGTTTAGTAGTGCCTTTAATCATTTTTGTTAGTTGACTGTTGACTGTTGACAGTTAACGGTTGACGGTTGACTGTTGACGGTTGACTGTTGATCGGGCAATGCTGTTGACTTTTGACTGTTGACTTTTGTTAGTTTTCATAGCACATCCTGCTACAATAACGCCCTTATTCTTTAGTCCGCTAGAAGTGAACTTCGTTTGACCGAAGAGCGATTTCAACCGTCAACTGTCAACAGTCAACTGTCAACTGTCAACTGTCAACCGTCAACTCTCAACTGTTTCCCGAAACTCTTTGGCGTCAGCCAAAATCGGATTGACATCAAACCAGTAATCCTCGCCGTAACGGTATTCAAACACCCAGAGACTCCGCAGCAATATTTGGTATTTAGTTTCCCCGTTCACAGTTTTGGTAGCGGATACTTGGCGCAGCAATTTCCACTCATCCGGTTCGATCGCCAAAGTAAGCTGGTGGCGGCGCTGGACGATCACATTTTCCAAAGTTTCCCGCGACAGAGGAGGGTCTTGTTTCTGCAGACAGCCATACAGTAGTTGCAGCAAATTGCGGACATGACCCCCGCTGACTCGACACAGGCGATCGAGAGTTTCCGCAGAGTCGAAAACTTTGCCTACCAAAGCATAGCGCTGCGAAGGGTGCACTGTGGGAAACGCACGCGCCAGAACCATCTGCCGCAGCAATTCCACACCCTCAGAGCACTCAGAACCATCGCTCAACTGTACCGGCACCATCGGCAAAACCTTCGGATCTACCCCAAATCGATTGGTCAACTGGCCCAAATCGTTAGAGAAAATCAGCACCAAAGGAATTGTATACACGACGTGGCAATTTAGTCTGGCCAACTGTTCGCCGCGATCGACAAACAGGTATTCCGGCTGCAGTCGCCCCGTCGGTTTCGCGCACAGGTGTATGCGATCGAGATTGTCGATAATTACTACAAGTCCTTGTTTTCCTTGGCGTTTGAGTTCTTGATTAGCCGGCTCCAACAACTCCTTATTCAGTGCATCTAAAATTACGTTAGTTCGCGGCTCCAAATATTGCCTCAACTCCGATCGCAGATTCGGAGCATCTTTCGCCTTAGCAGTAATTTTGCCAATTCCCAACGCCAGAGAAAATTCTCCCTCCGTGCTGGCATTTATTTCCCCCAAACCAGGGACATTAGCTTCAGCGCTCAAGTCTATTTGAGTTTGAAAAACATCCGCAACCCCTTTGAGCAAAGCTTTAAAACCCGTCGGTTGCAGCTTGATTTTCATTTTCTCAATGCTTTCGCTCACCTGACGAGCAACGCTCAACAAAATGTCAGTGATATCTACATCTGCCATGTCTAAGTCTTTACTCGACTCAAAGTAAACAACATGAAATCCTTGTTGCTGCAATTGAGCTTGCAGCCGCAGCAATTCTGTTGATTTACCAGAGCCGATGTGACCGGTGAATAATTGACAGGTAGGTGCATCCGGGGACAGACGGCTGATGGTGCGCTCCAATTGTTCTACGATTGTGCCGCCCCGCACTGATGAGAAATCGATATAGTATTGTCTGTCTTCTTGATTTGCTACTGCCAGGGTGTAGCTGGGATTGCAGGCGCTATAAAATTTCTGTAAATTTAGTTCCATACCCTGTTCCATCTTTCACAACATTATGCCCTAATATCTTATTCGTTTCGCTACTTTACTAATCAGAACAAGTGGCCCGTTTATTCGGCTGTTTTATTTTGCGGTCAATATCTTGATGTAGCCCATACAATTTTAGATTTTAGATTTTAGATTTTAGATGGGTAATGACTAATCACTATCGGGGTTGGGGTCTTCCCTCCCTGGCTATTCTTTTTTTAAACTTTTATCATCATACGCACTCACCAATTATACCTAATTTTTGCCTACAGGGAATGAAGGGAAATCACTAATACCCGATAACTAGGCAATCGCTGTGTCTGTGCCGATCGCAATTTTGTATATTGAAATCAACGACGAAGATTGGGCGGTAATGTTCTCGCGTCAAAGTGGCTATTTTAGTACGGTTAACCGAATATATAAAGGGCGGTAACTTGCACCATATCCGAGTTCATAAACCAAGATATTGTGTTTTCTCTGCTGAATTGTCCGATAAATTATCCATATTCCGCCTCCGATACAAAAAATCCTTGTTGTCAGTTTGAATAAAAAAGACACGCTAGTATAGAAACCTCCTTGGCGGTTGCTATATCCCCATTAACCGATTAATCATGGCTGTAATTACTAATCCTAAGATTAGCGAAATCAATCAGTTAATCCGCATTTAAATTGCATAGTAAAATAAATTTTTCCTCTTGTGGGGAGTAGGGGTTGGGCAGGAAATCCCGCCCTCAATATACAAATTAAATGCACAACAGCTTAGGAATGAGAATTAAATAACTTCCACAAGTTTGTGGGATGGGCGGGACGCCCATCCCACAATAACAATTAAAATTGTAAGTTATTTAATTCGCGATCCTTAGATCAACAAACCCATATTCTTTTCGTCCTATACTTTGTAGTTTGGTATTCTTGAGTGGCAGTTAGTTTAATTATTTAAATCCTAAATATACTCAGTACGGTCAGAGACCATACTGAATTGCCAACCATTTCTCACGCTTGCCTGCCCGTTATCAAATTTCTCAGTCTCATCAAACTGTGGTTCAATTTAGTCCACAAAGCGTGGACTTCAGCTATGAGACAGGGATTTCAATCCCTGTCGGACTCTCGGACTCATCGATCGACCCCGATCGCACTTTTGGGCGATCGGGTTTTGCTTTCAGTCCGCCGGGGATTGAAATCCCCGTCTCATAGCTAAAGTCGGTTAAAACCGACTGAAGCGCCAAATCAAACGATCGCCCACCTCAGTCCTCATAGCAAGGACTTTAGCTAGGACACAGGGAGTTCAATCCCTGTCGGACTATGGGACTCGCCGATCGATAAACAGCGTAACATCACCAAAAATCCCCCGCTACAGCATTACCGTAACGGAGGATTTTTGTCAACCTACAAAATCAATTTTCTTGCAGTTTTTTGTTAGCTTCTGTCAGTAGCAGCTACTGGTTCAAAGCTTGGAACCACCAACTCACCATTCTGCTTGGTGAGTTGATTGTACAGCCTTTCGGTATTCGGGAAATTCGCCGCAGGCAGAGTCGGAAAGCGACGGTAAGGAACAGTATCCTCACCAAAAGCCTCGGCATATTCAACGCTGTTCAACATCGCGTTGATAAAGCCCTTAATCCCTTTACTTGCCAAGATTTGGTTGTACGTCCGAATCTCCGCTTGATTGCGGGGAGCGCGGCCCAAGAAGTGCTTCGTTCCCAACTCAATCACCTTAGTATTGGGATAAGGTGCGTAGAACTGTTTGACGTACAGCGATGAGCAACCCAAAGCTTCAATGAACTCCTTGAGATTGATTTCATTGTTGCCCAGTTTGCTTTCCAGCGCCGTAAATTCATTCTTCACAACGTAGGGATTCAAGTCGCGTTCAAAAACTTGACGGTAAGCAGCTTGAATTAAAGTTTTCAAAGCTACTTTGTCAGAAGTAGTCGTCAGCTTGAACACCTTAGTTTGTTCGCGCCGCTTGCTGACACCTTGAGCGAGGCTATTTTGTAACTCGAATTCGCCCCGATCGAGCGCAGCGCCCAATTCGATAAACCTCGGAGTTTCTTCCTCAGTCTCGACAGTTTGCTCGACAACAGAACCGCTGCGCGTAGTCACAAGCGAGCTTAACGAAGAGAACCTCTCTTCGTTAAGATCCGAAGAAAGGCAATCGCAGAAGTTTCGAGTTATTTACATTCTGTTACATAAGCGGGTTTATTTACGCCTACCTACTGAAATTTCATAATTGGTTTTCTATCGCTCCTAACGCCTTTAATGTTGCTTTTTGAGGTTCCGTTAATCCGGTTACTCCAGTAATATTCATGCCTTCATATAACCGATCGGGACGGAGAATCTTGAGACATTCTCCTGTTTGAACATTCCACAATCGCAGGGTTTCATCATAGCTAGCACTGGCTAGAATCAGCGGACGATCTGAAGAAACGCCATCACAATGCGGTTGAAACGCAATAGAAATGACCGCTCCTGTGTGTCCTTGCAGCACTCGCAGGCACTGCCAAGTTGTTGTATCCCACAGGCGAATTGTGCGATCGGTACTGCTGCTTGCCATTAATCTACCGTCTGGGCTGAAAGCAATAGAACAAATCGAACTCGTATGTTCCTGCAAAGTAACGCAGCATTGACCTGTATTAATGTCCCACAACTTCAACAAATGGTCATCACCACCTGTTGCCAGCAAGTGCCCCTGGGGATGAAAGGCCGCTGTCCAGTTGCGACTGGTATGACCCTGCAAAGCCATACAACGCTCGCCAGTGTTTGCATTCCACACTCTGACTAACGGATCGTTACTCACGCTTGCTAGGAGATGAGCTTGCGGATGAAACGCGATTGCTAGTACATTCCAATGCCCCCCATCAAATAGGGTTTTAATCGTGGTTTCAGTAGTAATATCCCAGAACCGAATCATTGCATCGCCATGACCCATCACTAAAATATCGCTTTGAGGATGAAAGCCGATCGCTTGCACCCAATGGGTATGCTGGTAAACCGTCTTAAGACGACAGTCAAATGCAGTTTCTGAAGCTTGACTGAGAGTAGAAGGTTGAGCAATTACCTCAAACTCCCACAGGCATACCTTGCCACCCAAATCGGACGTAGCAAACCAGTTTTTTTGGGGATGAAACGCAGTACCCCAAACCTGTATAGTATGTTCTGCTATAACTTTCAAGCAGCGTCCAGTTGCTATATCCCAAATTCTTACTTGACCATTTTCACTGCCACTAACCAGTAGAGTTCCCTGGCTGTTGCAGGCGAGGGTTCTAAAAGCAATCATCTTTCCTTGCAAAGTTCTGGTACATTGCCCGATTGTTGTATCCCAAAATCTGATGGTTCCGTTAACGCTGCCACTGACAACGATCGAACTGTTCGAGAAACAGCCAATTGCGAAGACAGCATCTCCATCGCCTTGCGACAGAACTTTAAGACATCTTCTAGTCCGGACATCCCAGAGGCGAACGGTGCCATCGCTACTGCCACTTACCAAAATGCTGCTATCAGCAGTGTAGCCGATCGCATTTACAGGACCTTTGTGACCTTCCAAAGTATGGAGACAGTCCCCCGTTTCTAGATCCCAGATTTTGACTGAAGAATTTGCTCCACCCGTCGCCAGATGAGTACCGTCAGAATTAAAAGCAACTGACCACACCATATCTGTATGGACAAATGTCTGCAAACATTCTCCAGTCGAGACATCCCAGAGTCTGACTGTTAGTTCGGCCCCAGCACTCGCCAGTAGCCTGCTGTGAGGGTGAAATGCCAACCCAATACCTTGAGCCTGACTGCCTGAAAGCACCCTGAGACATTGCCCGGTTTGGACATCCCACAGTTCGATCGTATTGCCATCTTTACTGCAGGCAACTAGCTTACCGTCTGGGCTAAATATCGTTACTAGCACAGAATTACCAACGAACCAGCTTTGCAGGCATCTTCCTGTTGTGACATCCCACAACTTGACGAGATGATCGTAACCACCACTCACCAGCAATCGTCCGTCTGGGCTAAAATCCAAACCTTTCAAGACTAAAGAAGTGTGGGCTGCTAAGGTAAGCACTCGTTGACCTGTTGCCACCTGCCAAACACAAATCATGCCATCGTTACCGAGCTTTGCGACTAAGGTATTGTCTGGGCTGACGGCAACTGCATTGAGGCTGCCCAGTAATTCGGCAAAGACTGAGTTAATCAAATGGGTATCAGCTAAATTAACTTGTTTAAGCGACACTTGTCGCAAATCTGCTTGACGAATCGTTAAGCCAGAAAAATCATATCCACTCAGATCGGCGTGCAATTGAGATAGTAGATTGATTAAGTTACCAGCTCCATATCCCGATCGGAGGTGAGGTTCTCGTTTCAGGCGTTCTAGCATTGGCTGTAATTGTTGCGCGATCGCCTGTTGAGTGCCAAAATGACCCAACAGTTGAGCAATCAGAGGTTGCACGAGCGCTCGCAGTTGCGCCTCTCGAATGTAATCTTTTGCCTGCGCTTTTAACAGTGCGTAGGTTGATAATAATTGCGGTGCCTGCTGACAAATTTCATCACAAACAGTTTCGATCGACTTCTGTGTCATGTATTCCATGACAACAGGTTGCTGGGTAAATCCTTGAGTGCTGCATTCAATCAGCGATCGCCGCCGCAAGTATTCTAATGCTTCTAGCAGTTTGGCTTTAGAAAGCGCAGGGAAAAAATCATTTTGCAATTCCTGAGTTGTTACCCAGTCTCGATTAATAGCCAGCCAATACATTACCTGTTTTTCTATATCCGACAGACGATTGAATTGCCCATCAAGTAACAACCGAATTCCGTTAAAAACAGCAGTTTTTTCCTGTATAAACGCAGAAATATTGCCGTCAAATACTTCGCTAATCGAGGTGGCGACAATCTTTAAAGCCAGAGGATTTCCCCCATAAAGTTCATTAAGCTGTTGGCGATCGGCATCTGAACCGCTCAAAGACTTACTTGAGAAAATGCCATCGCTTTCTGCAGCGCTTAAACCGATCGTTTGCAGTACCCGCACTAGAGAGATTTCTCCTGCTAGAACCGCAACTTCGTCTGGTTTTTCACGACTGGTAAAGACTAAACAGCTTTGATGGCTGCTCTCGCCAACACGCTGCAACAATTGTCCGTAGCCTTCATACTGAGGTAAATAGTGCCCGGCTCGATCGCCGCTCTGCAAGATCGATTCGCCATTATCTAGAATCAGCAGACAGCGATGTTTTTGCAAGTATTGCAATAAACGAGAAGTTTGTTCGTAAGTCGATCGAGGCAGCTCAATGTCTTGTTGCTGGGAAAGTATTAGAATTAGGTCTTTGAGCAAGTCTTCTAGGGGAGGCGCGTTCCGCAGCGATCGCCACACAACAAACTCGAAGTGTTCTTGAATCTGCTGGGCCAGTTTTACTGACAGTGCGGTTTTGCCAATGCCACCCATCCCTAACAGGGCGACTAATCGACAGCGCTCCCGCACTATCCACTGGGTTAGCTTGCCTAATTCTTGAGTGCGTCCGTGAAAAATGGAGACATCGATCGCTTCTCCCCAATCACAAAGAGGATCCACATTGAGGCAGCCGATCGCAGTGGCTGGTGTTTGGGCAAGGCTAGCTTGATGGTCAGCAAGAACAGGAGCATTTTTTTGTTTTTCTGTGTCTTGTCCCTGTTGTTGTGCAATTATTTGTCCGGCCGCAAGGCGTTCTATACAAGCACGAAAGCTTTTCTTCGTTACAGATTCGCCAAAGGCAGTTGATAAACGTTGCCATAACTGGGGTGCAAAGGTACGGCTGAGGTAGCTGGCAGAGTAGTTAGTTGTCTGTGCGATCGCTTCGTAGGTTTGTCCCAACCACGCACCTCTAAGCAGCGCAATTTCCATAGCAGTCAGAGGATTGCCCGTGCGATTTTTCACCAGCCGATCGACCCATTCAAGTCCGTGTTCCAGCTCCATACTTTATCGATAAAAGTATTAATTGTTACAAAAATTACCTATCGAACAATATTTCCTTTGAAGCTTACCAAATAATTTACGAATTTCAGCTATTGACAGGAAACGGATTTTGTGAATTGCAATGCGGTTAAATTTTTTGGACTCTAACCGACTGCCAGAAGTTGGCTCAAACTCCTTTAAGTTCAACAGTTTGGCTGTGGCAGATACCCTGCACGAACTTGCTCTGTGGAAAATCGATCTGTAACGCGAAGTTTATCTATCGACATGAAAGCCTGAATTCGAGATGCTGGTACACATGATGCAAACAACACCTTGCATTAGATTGAGAATAAATCGAATTAGAAATCAGCCAGTCCCAAAAATTATCGTATCCTATCGTGTAGGCGCGAGCGACCGCAATAACTATGCTTCGTATTCTGGACTTTAACCCGCACTATCCTGCTGCATAAAGTCCGCACTACAAACAGTTTTTGTTATGGTAATCGATCGGACACGAGCTCGGTTATCTGCTTGCTAAAACTTGCCGATAATTGCAAATATTTGTGAGGCTAAACCGATGAAATTACAAAAATCAATCCTAACAATGAAAGCAAAATTTGTTTCTACAGTCATGGGAATTTCACTGTTAAGCGTACCGGTGCTGTCTGATATTACCAATGCCCAAACCCCATCACCCGCCCTGCAAACCGGATTGCAATTTCAAGCATCTGAGGAATTCAATGTCGGTGCAGTAACTACTTTATCTGTCACTACAACTTACCAAGTAGACTCAGGCAAGTGTGTCGGTCAGTTCTACCACCCTAATATGGAGACTCACAGCCGCACCCACGAAGAGCTAGTCTTCGGGAGAGCAGCCTTCATTTCCCAAACTACGCCACCCGCTCCAGGGTTGCGCGTTACTATCAGAAATGTCACCCCCGGGATCGATCGCAACCCTTCTCCTTATACCGATCGCGGATACGATAAAGCTCCAATGTCGCAAGGATTTAAAGTGTCTTTTGACATCACACACAAGGGTAGCTATTTAGCCGTACAACCTGGCAATAACGACTTTTCCTATGAGATAAAACGCGGTAATACCATCATTGAATCCGGTACTTTCACCGCCAGAATCGAGCGCAGAAATCAAAGCACCACCCGCAACGAAAATTTCAGTTGGAACATGGGCTTTGGCTTAAATGACGACAAAAAGCGGTGTCAACAACAGCCTGCTTCCCAGCAGAATGGCTTCCCAATGCCGCCCCTCGATTGGCCGCATAACATCCCAAGAGATTTGTTTAGGGATATGAAGCCGTAATTAAACGACTAAAAAGCAAATGCACCGACAGCACCTAAGTGATGTCTAGTTTCGCGTGAAAAGATTTTGGAATTTGGCATAACTTCTATGAACATCGATCCTGTAAATATCAACTTATCTACTTTCCTCGATCGCCACAATCTGCTGCTAGCCAGTAACATGAAAAGCCAGATCGCGCTGCCCAACAATTTCAACGATTTGATGGCAAGATTCAACCATGTCAGCGATGCAATAAACAATCAAAGTGGCGATCGCATCAATGGACTTAGCGATAATGACATCCTGTTGGGCGATGTCGGCAACGATACGATTTGGGGGAATGCTGGCAGCGATTTGCTCGCGGGCGACGCGGGGCTAGATGTATTAATCGGCGGGACTGAGAGCGATATCTTCGTGTTGGAAGCCCAGGAAGGAACTGATATTCTCACTGACTTTAATCTTAACGATCGCGATCGGCTCGGTTTAGCTGCGGGGTTAACCCTTGATGAATTAATCGTTTATCAAGGCACAGGCGACAACAGCGACAGTACATTAATTAGCACTAAGACTGGGAATTTGCTGGCAATTATCAAAAACACCAGTGCCAGCGCGATCGACAATTCAGCCTTCCTCACTTTAAAACCTCCTGGATCTGTAACCAGCCTCGGCGATCGGGCCATGCGATCGGATGTAGCGCGCGATCGGTTTAGAGTAGACGGCACCGGCGTTAAAATCGGGGTGTTATCTGATAGTTTCAACAAACTGGGTGGAGCCGCCAAAGATATTGAAAGCGGCGACTTGCCTGCAACAGTCAAGGTGTTATCAGAATTTGACCATAAGTCCCTCGCACCGATGGATGAAGGCAGAGCTTTGCTGCAAATTATTCACGATATTGCTCCAGGAGCTGAATTGTTATTTCACACAGCCTCTGCAGTCGGTGAGTTTAACAGCGCTCTAGAATTCGCCAAAGCAAATGAAAGGGTTATAGCTGACGGAATTCATGCCCTGGCAGCACGGGGAGCGCAAATCATTGTAGATGATGTCAGGGTTCTATCTGAACCGATGTTCCAAGATGGCATCATTGCCCGAGCGATCGAAGAAGTAGTCAAACAGGGAGTTTCCTATTTTACTTCAGCAGGTAATTCTGCTCGCCATAGCTATCAAAGTGCTTTCAACTCGGCTGGATTTGTGCCAGGTTTCGGAGAACTTCATGACTTCGATCCGGGGCCTGGGGTAGATATCTATCAAAACATCACGCTAAAGACAGGTGATTCCTTCGACCTCTCACTGCAATGGGACTCACCTATGGCTAATTCAACTAACGATCTTGACATTTACCTGCTCGACAGCACCAAACAAAAAATATTAGGCAGCCGCACATTGTCAAATGTGGGAGGAGATCCGATCGAGTTTTTTAAATTCTCCAATGATGGTTCCTTTGGCTCCAATTTATTCAATCTCATGATTGCCAAGCGATCGGGTGCTGCTCCCGGTTTAATGAAGTATATAGCGGGCGGTTCCGCTACCTTCAAAATCAACAATTACAACACCAATAGTTCAACTGTATATGGCAATGCGAATGCCAGAGGAGTCGCAGCAGTCGGGGCTGCCTCTTATTTTCTCACTCCTGAATACGGTGTAAATCCTGCAATATTGGAAAAGTTTTCTTCGGCTGGTGGCACTCCTATTTTGTTTGATGAAAAGGGCGATCGTCTATCTAAACCTGAGTTGCGCCCGCAGCCGAGTTTCGTCGCTCCCAACAATACCAATACGACGTTCTTTGGCAACGATATTCTGGAAGATGCTGACAGTTTCCCCAATTTCGCGGGCACATCTGCAGCGGTTCCTCATGCGGCGGCAGTTGCGGCTTTGATGCTGCAAGCAAATCCCTACTTAAGCCCAGCGGACATTAATAGAGTCCTAGCGCAAACGGCTTTGGATATGGACGATCCAAACACGCCCGGTTTTGATGTTGGATTTGACCTTGCCAGTGGATATGGTTTGATTCAAGCCGATCGGGCGATCGAGCTAATTAGTTAAAAGTGTTCGGTTGTAGGCATTAGGTAATAGCTATGAGGTGATAGAGTTCGGTTGTAGGTGTTAGGTTTGAGGTGTGAGGCTATTTTCGCAAGTTGCCGAAATTAGCATTTCATATCATCCCATCAGCGTTTATCCGCGTTTATCCGCTAAGGAATGAGAATTAAATAACTTAGAATTTTGATGGTTCTTGTGGGATGGGCGTCCCGCCCGTCCAGAAAGGGCGGGCTATAAGCCCAACCCCTACTCCCCACTTTCAAGAGTGTAAATTATTTAATTCGCGATCCTAAAATCTGCGGTTGCAAAAATCCCCCGCTACAGCATTACCATAGCGAGGGATTTTTGTCAACCTACCAACTCAATTTTCTTGCAGTTTGTTGTTAGCTTCTGTCAGTAGCAGCTACTGGTTCAAAGCTTGGAACCACCAACTCACCATTCTGCTTAGTGAGTTGATTGTACAGCCTTTCAGTATTCGGGAAATTCGCCGCAGGCAGAGTCGGAAAGCGACGGTAAGGAACAGTATCCTCGCCAAACGCCTCCGCATATTCAACGCTGTTCAACATCGCGTTGATAAAGCCCTTAATCCCTTTACTTGCCAAGATTTGGTTGTACGTCCGAATCTCCGCTTGATTGCGGGGAGCGCGACCCAAGAAGTGCTTGGTTCCCAACTCAATCACCTTAGTATTGGGATAAGGTGCGTAGAACTGTTTGATGTACAGCGATGAGCAACCCAAAGCTTCAATGAACTCCTTGAGATTGATTTCATTGTTGCCCAGTTTGCTTTCCAGCGCCGTGAATTCATTCTTCACAACATACGGGTTGATGTCGCGCTCAAAAATTTGACGGTAAGCAGCTTGAATTAAAGTTTTCAAAGCTACTTTGTCCGAAGTAGTCGTCAGCTTGAACACCTTAGTTTGTTCGCGCCGCTTGCTGACACCTTGAGCGAGGCTATTTTGTAACTCGAATTCGCCGCGATCGAGCGCAGTGCCGAGTTCGATAAATCGAGGAGTTTCGGGCGTCTGAGCTTGGACATTTTGCTCAGCGATGGAACCCGATCGCATCGTCCGCATCGACAAACCACCGGGAGTTACATAGCGCTCGTAGGGCACTGTATCTTCCCCGAAAGCTTCGTTGTACTCCATGCTGTCCATGATGCTATCGACCAGCGCGTAGAAACCCTTCTTGGCGCAAATGTCAAAGTAAGCGTTCATTTCCTGACGGCCATAGGTAGGGCGTCCCAGGAGTCGGCGGTGAATGTACTCGATCGCCTTACAAACGTAGAGCTTGCTCCAGTACATATTGCGGAACACGTCAGACTTCGCCAACATCCGAATAAACTCGCGCATCGGAATCTCGCCGTTTTCCAGCTTAATTTCCGCTACCTTTTGGCGCTGGCCGTCGAACACATCGCGACCGAACACTTGCAGGTAAGCTGCCCGAATCACAGCTTGGGTGGAACTTTCGGTAAATTTGACACTGGAAGCATTGCTGTAGCTGCTAGAGACACCGCGGGCAGTTTTCTTGGAAGCAACATAGTTGCTCGGTAACTGGTCTAATTTAAAGACCTTGGGGCCCAGAGAACCAGGAGCAGCACCGCGAGCAGCCGGATTGCTCAACTGATTGTCAATACCTGCACCTTGACGGATCAGGATGCGGCGAGTGTCTTTGCCGAAGGGAGCCGGACGGCTCTTGGGGTTGCGAGTTTCTTTGGGGAAAATCGCGCCAAACTGAATTTCTAAGGGGTCATTGCCAACACCGTAAACGTGCTGGTCTGGCAGAGGCTGGGTGTAGCCGGCAAACAAGGTGATGAACTGAGGAACCTTGCGGAACGGAGCGCTGAAATTGAACAAATCAATTTGCGGGCCCCAGTTGCGACACTCCTGAGCTTCTTGGCCCAAACCGCGCAGGTAAGGCACTGTTTCTTCGCCGAAATAGTCGGAATATTCCTGGGAATAAACCATCGCGTCTACGAGGGCTGGCAGGCCGCCTTTGCTGACGATCGCAAAATACTTGCTAAATTCCTCCCGCGAGCTCAAACCGCGGCCGAGGAAGTGGCGGGCGGCAAGTTCTACAGCGCGGCTGTTGACAAACGGCTCGTAGAATTGCTGACGGTACAGAGGAGATTTACCCAACCGGCGAATAAACTCTTTCATCGAGATTTCGCCATTTTTGACCTTGGATTCCAAGTCAGAAATGCTTTGGCTGTATGCGCGGGTAATATCGCGCTCGAATACTTGGCGGTAAGCTGCTTTGATTACTTCTAGCTTTTCAGCCGAAGACAGACCGGTTTTCATGACGAATTTCGATCGGCGCTCGGCTGCGTTGAAGTAGATTTGAGGCAGTTGCAGCCCTTGCTGGTCGTTGCTTTCGCGCTGCCGCACCTTGTCTGAAGGTGTGGGAGCTTTGAATTCGGTAATTGCTACGTCGAAATACTGTCCGACGATCGCAGCGGCCTCTGCATTGTTTTTGAAATATCCCAAAGATGCAGCCTTCATTTCCTGCATTGCCACAATTGTGGCTGCCGAAGAGCAAGCATTTTCGATGATTTCTCGCAATCCGCGCACGTTCACCGAAATAATGTTCGGGTCGCCAGCTACGATCGCGTAGGTGATGTAGCGCAAAAACCAGCTCAAATCCCGCAGAGATTTGGTCATGTTGCCCGGGCCGTAGCGCGAGACATTGATCGGCTGAAATCCTGCTGGGATTGGGCCGCTGTAGCCGCCACCGTTGCCAGAAAATAGATTTCCTAGCCCCAAGAAACCACCGCCACCGCCACCGCCGTTGCCGCCACCTGCGCGACCTTCAACGTAGGTAACAGTTCCCAGTTTCATGCCTTCAGAGACATTCCCCGATCCGGCGCGAGCCGCACCTGCTACAGCCATCGCAGGTTCTTGTGGTCTTTCCAAAAATGCCAGCGGGGAACCGCCGGTAAAAATCCGGTTGGCTGCGCGGGATACTATCAGTTCCGAGTTTTTGGTCAGCGTCGCAGAGATATCGATCCGAAGAGCCCCTGAACTGAAATAACTTGCCAGTTCGCTGAGTTCGCCCCGCTGTAGAAAGCGGTCTTGCTGTTCTGCTTGCGAAATTGTTGCGACCGGTACAGTTTGATATAGTTGCGGACGCGCAACCGAGCTTCCACCACTTGCTTTTACAGTCATTAGACTCCTTAGCTCCCTATCTAAATCGTTGCAGCATTTAACCAGACTAACCTTGCCTTCTCATGCAGGTCAAAGTAGGTATTTTTGCTTTGTTTACTTTTTGCCTTTACCTGTCACGAGGTTCGGGCGCGCTTACTTTCTTAGATTAAAATGTTTTGGTTTCATCTTTCTGCCTGCGGGGAAATGTCCGATCCGAAGGCAGGCACGGGGTACTCCCTCCGCTGCACTCCGCCGGCATACCCGTGGAAAAAAAGACTCGGCAGGAGAGTTGCCTTTGGGCGATCGCAGCCAGTGCCTTGAATTAAAGGAAAAGAAAATCAAAAATTTTCTTCTGCCTGTTTCGCGGCCTCTTGCTCTCTGGAAAGACGCCTCCGCTTTACTCGACAGTTCAGCGGTGGGCTATTGACAGTCCTTGTTTGTTAAAAAGCCTGTCGAGATTTATTGTATAGATTTAAGAGAGCTTATATGAGAAAAAATGATAAGTTTTATTACGCAGAAGCTGTCAACCGATTTTAGATTTTAGATTTTAGATTTTAGATTGAAGAATCGACCCCACCGATAAATCCGGGGGGCGCGGATCAAATTGCTGTCGGTCAGTGGTCAGCGGTCAGTTGTCAGTCCAATCCCGAATCCCCAAGCGCAACAAATGTCACCTATGGATACTACACCCGATATCAGTGCTGCCGTGCGGCGGCTGTACGATACTTTCCCTTTCCCGCCCGATCCTTTGTCCGATGAACCGCCCCCTGGGTACAACTGGCGCTGGAGTTGGCCTGATGCTTACAATTTTTGCACTGGCCAAAAGCCGCCCAAACTCGATATTCGGATTTTAGATGCTGGCTGCGGCACTGGTTCGAGCACTGATTATCTGATTCACCTCAATCCTGAAGCTTCGGTAACGGCGATCGACCTGAGTGCGGGTGCTTTGAAGGTAGCACAAGAACGCTGTCGCCGATCGGGAGCGCGGGAAGCTGATTTTCGCCACCTCAGCTTGTACGATGCCGCCGAGTTAGAGGGCGAGTTTGATTTGATCAACTGCGTCGGCGTGCTGCACCACTTACCCGATCCGATCCGGGGCATTCAAGCGCTGGCGGCGAAGTTGGCCGAGGGTGGTTTGATGCACATTTTTGTGTATGCTGAGCTCGGACGCTGGGAAATTCAACTGATGCAAAGGGCGATCGGACTTCTCCAAGGCCCCCAAAAAGGTGACTATCCCGATGGTGTGAAAGTCGGTCGTCAAATCTTTGCTTCTTTACCAGAAAACAACCGTCTTGTCAAGTACGAGAAACAGCGTTGGGCAGGAGAAAATCAGCGGGACGAATGTTTTGCTGATATGTACGTTCACCCGCAGGAAATTGATTACAATATCGAGACTTTGTTCGAGTTAATTGACGCTTCGGGATTGGAATTTATTGGTTTCTCAAATCCGGGATATTGGCAGTTAGAAAGACTTTTGGGGAAAGCGCCGGAATTGATAGAAAGAGCTCAGGGTTTGACGGAACGGGAGCTTTATCGATTAATTGAGTTGTTGGATACGGAAATCACTCATTACGAGTTTTTCTTGGGCAAAAAGCCTGTTAATAAAATTGATTGGTCGGACGATAAGGCACTTTTGGCGGCAATTCCTGAGTTGAGTGGTTGTATGCACGGTTGGCCTAGTCAACAAGTGTTTGATTGCAACTACCAATTGCTCAATTTGTCAAGTGCGGAATTTGAGTTTTTGCAAGGTTGTGTACCCCCCCCAGACAGGGCGGGCACGGGGGCACCGCCCCTACAAGGTGGTGGGAAGACTGTTGGGGAGATTTTGGCGGATGTGGAGATGGGATTGGATGAAGTGCGATCGATCTTATCAAAACAGCTAATTTTGCTAACACCGAAATTATAGGGCTTTTTGATTATGTGAACGAACCGCGAAGACGCGAAGTGCGCGAAGGAAGAACTGTATCTCTTTCTTCGCGTCCTTCGTGCCTCGCGGTTCATTTAATCTTAAATCTGGCACCATTCTCAATTAGCCTTTTATGAACAGGCAAGATGCCTGTTCCACAAGAAAATTTATCTTTTGTGGAACGGGCATCTTGCCCGTTCTTGAGAATGGTGCAACATCTCAGTTCACTCTTACTCGTTTACTCGCTTTCGGTAAAATCCGAAATGGATTGACACAGGCCCCCGTCTGCGGCTACGCTTTGAAGTTAGAGGTTGCTTTGCTTGTAGAGGAAGTAGCCCGCGTCGCCCAAAAATCTAGTTGCACTGCCCAAAGCTGCTGGTAACAGCAATGGACAGCTAACCGCCAAACTGTACAAGGCAGTCTGGAGGCTAACGGAGTATCTTAACATCCTCTGTAGCCGCCCTGCTATGTGTTGAAATGCGGGGCGGCTGGGTTTTTGGGTTTTTCTAGAAAACCCAAAACCAGGAGAACATATTATGTCACAGGAATTCTTGCCTGACGACAACAAATTTGCACGGCCAAATGACGACTCAGCAGCAGAATCGGAACAGGATGTGGTGTGTGTAACGGTTACAGGTTCGCCCAAGGGTGTCAGGGAAACCATACTCACCTTGTACCGCCTGGGATTTGCACAAGTCGGCGATTGGAGTCAGCTACAACGTGCAGCCAATCCGAAGCAGGTGATGAGTGTGCTGATTCGCCGTCGGAAGCGCAAAGCATAGGTGTTTGCTCGTTCCCAGGCTTGAGCCTGGGAACCAGTTAATTAAGAAGACCAACAAATATCAGGCACGTTACTTTACTAAATCAGGATAAGAGCATATCTTAATTTAGAGGCTGAAACCCCTTTAAAAAAGCTAGGCGGGGAAAGGCACATTTCCCCGCCTAAGCCTTGTAACCATTGGAAAACTGATGTTGTGTTACATGAACACTTTATGTGTTATGTTAACTTTTTTGAATATTTGAGAGGCATTATGGGAGAAGCAAAACGAAGAAAAAAAGCGCGTGGTTTAGGAAAAACGTCTACTACACAACAAATCTCAACATCCTCAAACATTTTTTATAGGACTCTTCACCAAATTTCAGAAATTGAAGATGTTGAGTTTCAACAAGCTCGTGAAAATTTACCATATTTAGCGTTACTGTGGTCTGCTCTGGTTACTTTTCACGATCATATTGACAATTACACATTATTAGGAATTGTAGATTTTTGGCAAAACTACTGGGAAAAAGCAGCATATTTATTAGGTGCAATAGAACTTAGCGAGCATCGACATCTATTATGGGTAAGTAATATAAAAACCATGAGATTAATGATTTTAAAAAAGTTAGAAAAATATTTAAAAAACGATAACCAATATTTTTTAGAACATGGAACCACACCTTTTTCATCTATGGCTGAAACGACAATAGAAGTAGCACTGGCTATGTATCGGTTAGAGTCGATAGGGGCATTTCTACCCCTACCTCTCCTTCAGAACGGAACGTGAAACTTTCGCTTCATTCCGCTCC
>NZ_JAUBUJ010000223.1:0-2981 GCF_036705405.1 Microcoleus sp. B13-B6 | reverse complement strand
CGCAACGATAGTAGTAGAAGATTTGAATGTCTGTGGAATGCTAAAGAATCACAAACTTGCGGTATGGTAATAGCTGACTGCGGATTCCACGAATTCAAGCGCCAGTTAGAATACAAAGCTAAAAAGTTTGGCTGCGAGATCGTCGTTGCCGACCGCTGGTTCCCATCAAGCAAGACCTGTGTGCGATTCGTTCAGTCGAAACCGTGAAAACGGGGGATAACTGGCTTCTCTGGGGTAATCCTTAAAAGGATTGAGTTCGCACTTTAATCCCCTGTAGATGACAACTGAATTACCTTGTATGTGACTGCAAGTACCCTAGAAAGCAGAAGTCATACCCTACAAGTGCAGTAGTGACAGCACTACCCCTACTGAGGAGATTGGTTATCAAAATTGGTAAAGCGGGGTAGAAAGGTGGTAACTGCGAACTGTACGCAGAACACCATCGAGCATGAATTTATGAGTAAAGCTGCGGCTTGAATCCACGTCTGAACCATCGTGATGCTTAATGGGCTACGACAGTTATTGCCCAAGCCAAAAGGCAAAGATAACGGTGCTGGCAATTGCAGGTCTGACCAGTATGCACTACCCATAAACGGGCGTGGAAAGTGGGACTCTAAGGATTCAAACAAAAGGTGATTTGGAACGAAGTAACCCCTCAAAATCTCTCAGAATGGTCGAAATCTGAGCAGGAAACCATCCGCATGAATCGAGGGGAAGGATTGTCTAAGAAGCCAAAGCTTTGAGTAATATCGAAGATATGCTGACGTAGACACTTTGACTCAGATTGTAAAGGTGTAATTAGTAATGTATAAGTCTAAAACCGAACAACAGTTCAGGGTGGAATGGGAGAATGACATCCCTATCTGTATAGGTCAAGAGTCAAACCAGCAATGGAGAGACATCAACTGGAAACAGGTAGAAAGAGTCGTCTACAAGTTACAAACACGCATTTACAAAGCCAAAAGTCGTGGTGATTACAAAGCTGTCCGCAGGCTTCAAAAGACTCTGATAAATTCACGGTCAGCCAAGCTACTAGCTACCAGAAAGGTAACACAAGATAATCAAGGTAAGAAGACGGCAGGAGTGGATGGAATTAAATCTCTATCCCCAGAAGCACGTCTCAAACTTGCAGGACAATTACAACTTACGGATAAAAGTCGAAAAACTCGCAGAGTATGGATACCCAAATCCAATGGTGAAAAACGTCCACTTGGAATACCCACAATCAGGGACAGGGCAACTCAAGCCTTAGCTAAGTTAGCACTCGAACCGGAATGGGAAGCCATATTTGAGGAAAATTCCTATGGTTTTCGTCCGGGTAGAAGCTGCCATGATGCTATAGTCGCAATCTACATACATATCAACCAAAAGCCTCGATATGTATTGGATGCGGATATCGCTAAATGCTTCGATAAAATCAATCATCAAGCGTTGCTAAAGAAGATTAACAGCTTCCCAAGAATGCACCCAGCAGATCCAGGCATGGCTTAAATCTGGTGCAATGGATGGAAACCAACTCTTCACGACCGATGAAGGTACTCCTCAAGGTGGGGTAATATCCCCCTTACTGGCAAATATAGCCTTACATGGTTTAGAAAAGCTGGTTAAAGAGTATGTCAAATCAATCGATAGGAAGGATGTCAACGGCTACAAAATTAGACCGAGAGACAAAGTGAAAGCCACTGCACTAATCAGGTACGCTGATGACTTTGTGTGTATGCACGAAGAAAAAGAAGTTGTCGAAGGTTGTCAGAGAATTATATCCGAATGGTTAGCCGAAATGGGATTAGAATTAAAACCAAGCAAAACCAGAATCTGTCACACACTCGAAGCAGTAGAAGACCAAAATGGTTTTAACTTTCTTGGCTTTAACATTCGACAATATCCCACTGGCAAATATAGAAGTGCCAGAAATTCAAACGGTAATCCACTAGGATTTAATACGCTCATCACCCCAAGCAAAGAAAAAAGAGCCACCCACCAGAAAAAACTGGGAGAAGTGATAGACCGTCAGCTTAACGGAAAACAGTCCGAATTAATACTTGAACTTAATCCAATTATCAAAGGCTGGTCAAACTACTACTCCCATGTTGTCAGTCAGGAAACATTCAGCAACATGGATTATCTAGTCTGGCAAAAATTAAAAAGATGGGCTATTCGTCGTTGCCCAAAAAGCAATAAGTACGAAATATTCTCAAGATATTGGAAAACAGTAGGCACGGACAACTGGAGATTCTGCACGACCGAAGGATTGAAGTTAGCCAAACACGGCGAGACAGAAATCACAAGGTTCGTCAAGGTTCAAGGTAACAGAAGTGTTTATGACGGAGATTTTACCTACTGGGGAACCAGACTGGGAAAACATCCTGAAATTCCAATGAGAATGGCAAGGCTACTCCAAAAGCAGAAAGGAAAATGTGCGTACTGCGGAAACTATTTCAAGCAAGACGATGTTATGGAAATTGACCATATTCAACCAAAATCTCAGGGAGGGAAAGACCAATATGGCAATCTCCAACTTCTTCATCGTCATTGCCATGATACAAAAACTGCCAGCGATGGTAGTTATGGTGCTTGTGTAAAAAGCTCAGTCAAAGAGGAGCCGGATGAGGTGAAAGTCTCAAGTCCGGTTCTGAATGAGAGGTGGGGAAAGTGATTTCCCCATCGACTCTAACTCAAATTGCGGACACATCCAAGATATGCCGTTGAAAGAAAGGATTTACAACTGTGAAAGTTGCGGTCATTCGATGGACAGGGATTTAAATGCAGCCATAAATTTATCGCGGTTGGCTAAACCGTGAAAGCTTACCGAGGGATAGCCGCTCCCATGCTCCCGATGAAGTAAGAAGCAAATGTCTAGACTTGTCTAGTATTTGTAGAGCAGAATTACTGATACTTTTAATCCAGACAATCCCCGACAATCGGCAACAATCTGAATATAGCACACTCATCAGACAGGTCCCAGAGTATGGTGGTATCCC
>NZ_JAUBUJ010000016.1:107353-109685 GCF_036705405.1 Microcoleus sp. B13-B6 | reverse complement strand
TCCCGCCCGTCCAAAAAAGACGGGCGGGACGCCCATCCCACTTTCAAGAGTGGAAGTTATTTAATTCTCATTCCTTAGATTTTCTCAAACGGTTCACAGGCGGGGATGAGGCAGAAGTCTGATTTTTTATTTTAGCAAATTAGTTGGCTTCTAATCTGAGTAAGATTAACGAGAGAGCGGATTAGCTGGAGAACCAATCCGAAAAAGGATCGTAAAAACATTATCATTCAATAATAAACGATTCCCCAAAACATCATCGCCATAATCATATTGGTTATTTTGCCAATTCAGGGATAGGGTAGGACTGTTGTAGTTATTTTCCAGTTGCCAACTTACACTAGCACCGTAGAGAGAGCGAGTTGAGTTTTTATCGATGGGGGCGATATAACCAGACAGAGTGAGAGTGCTTAGAGGACGGATGGTTAACTCAGCCAGTAAGCGATCGTCGTAGGAATTGGGTAGGATATCACCAAAATAGTTGGTCAAACCCAGAGAAAAAATTCCCCAATTTACGCGAGCGCTAACGGCAACTTCACTAGCTGGTGAAATACTAAGTACATCACCAATTCTTGTTTCTCGATCGAGAGCATAATTAAAGCCAGTTGATAAGGTTAAATTGGCCTGCCTACTGAAGGGAAAGGTTTTGGCTACACTCCCCCAAAGTTGGCTGTAATAATCGCGATCGGGGTTGAGATAACCAATTGCACCGCCCCGAAAACTCCAATTGTTTAGCGTGTTTCTCGTGTAATCAGCACCGACGTAGAGTTTGGGATTTTCTGAAGCAATCACACCCGTATAGTATCGCAGGATATCTTCGACTCCTGTCCAGTTTCCGGTAAAGCTGAGATGAGGATAGTAAGAGCTTTCTTCCCGATAGATACTTTCTCTAACAAAGTTGACATCTTGCTGTAAAAAGCTTAAATAAACTTGGGCATAAAAATTCTGCAAATTGGCCGTAGAATACTGATTTTGGTTAACTGCTGAGAATAACTGTACATTGCTATTTGCTCCACCTTCTCCACCAGCACCTACAAGGGTGACTTGTGGCCCTGTTGGATCATAAAAGGTTCGACCATCTTCAATATTGCGATCGATCACGGGAGAAAGACCGAGCCAAAGGCTATTATAATTCGCTCTAGGAACTTGACTTAAGCTGGTGACATTAGGCGTTAAACTTTCTGCCCGTCCGAGTCCGGCGGAATATATCGTAAAACTACTGCTGGGTAAACGAGTATTATTAGCCGCTAAAAATAAGTTGCGGTTGATATTAGTATTAACTGGATTTTTACTGCCTTCTAGGTCAGGAATGACATCGGGTAAAATTTGCGCCCCCGCTTGAATTGCCGTATTGAGCCAGCGATTTTCATCATCAACAAAGAGAGTAAAGCCTCGAATAGTCCGTCCTAAAACGGCTTCTCGATCATTGGCTTTAACAACTTGACGAACACGGGAAACAGTACCTGCAATCGTATAGTCAACTTCTTCTTTTCTCTCAACTTTTGTTTTTTGGGATTGGCTGTTTCCCGGATAAGCACCCGAATTGGGAAAATAAAAATCGACACCAATCGGTTGACTGCTGGTTCCCCCTTGAAAGCCTGGAAGCTGCATAAAAGCCAAAGTTTCTGGTTTGAGAACCTCCCCAACCTGAGACGTTTGAAAGACGCGGGTAGGTACGAAAAATTCGGGATCTATACTATTGCGATCTATCGCTAAACCTGGGGTATAAGTACATTGTTGGTCACTGGGAGTATTGGGAAAAATACAAGCCCCCGTTAAACTCATTTGAATTTCTAACCCCGTCATGGTTTGGGGTGCGGTAGTTGTCGTTGTAATTGTTCGTTCTAGGGGAACAGTCCGCAGTTGAAAATAAGTGCCTTTTTGGTCTACTCTATAAATATTATTTCGGCTTAAACTTTCACTGACTCGACTGTTAAGTTTGAGAGTGCCATTAAAAAAAATATCGCTGTCTGTGGTGTCAGCAAAAGTATGGAAACCACTAAACTCCCATTCAGTTAGATGGCTGATGGGAATGTCATTGAGAGGTAAAGTAGTCGTGAAGGGGCTAAGTTTTTCGTCGGGCGCGATTCGAGGTGGAATAATGTAATCGGGGTCAGTAGATGGCACAGAAGGTTGGGGTAATCCGTTAGGATTATTAGTTGACTGGGGTTTTGTGGGTTGAGGTTCAGAGGGTAAATTTTGGGATGAGGGTTCCAATTTTGTAGCAGAAGTAGACCAGTTGGGTGTTTCTGATAAAGGGGTGGCTTGTGGAAGGTCGGAAACGCTTGGAGCGCTTCGAGATGGAATAATGTAATCGGGGTCAGTAGATGGGGCA
>NZ_JAUBUJ010000016.1:0-107253 GCF_036705405.1 Microcoleus sp. B13-B6 | reverse complement strand
GAAGGTTGGGACAATCCGTTAGGATTATTAGTTGACTGGGGTTCTGTGGGTTGAGGTTCAGAGGCTAAATTTTGGGAGGAGGGTTCCAATTTTGTAGCAGAAGTAAACCAGTTGGATGTTTCTGATAAAGGGCTGGTTTCTGGAAGGTCGGAAACGCTTGGAGCGCTGCGAGGTGGAATAATGTAATCGGGTTCAGTAGATGGCACAGAAGGTTGGGACAATCCGTTAGGATTATTAGTTGACTGGGGTTCTGTGGGTTGAGGTTCAGAGGCTAAATTTTGGGATGAGGGTTCCAATTTTGTAGCAGAAGTAAACCAGTTGGGTGTTTCTGATAAAGGGCTCGTTTCTGGAAGGTCAGAAACACTCGCAGCAGAGGCATCCAGTTGATTGGATGTGTCGAGTAAATTGGAGCGAGTTTCTGCTATGGCTGGGGTTGAGTAAGCGATGCTCAGGAGAGCCAAACCGACGACAATACTAGCATTGTATGCTCTTGAAAGGAGCGCCGTAGGGTTAACGATAAATTTGAGGAGGTTAATCATCATTAAAAGCGCGGAAAGTAGGGATTAAATATATTAGTTAATACAGTGATTCAATTCGGATATCCTGATGATTTAATAACAATTCAATTTCTGGCTTTAATATTGTGATATATCAATAGGCTTGGGTTAATTCCGAGCCCGCCTAGCCAAGGGCGGGCACGGGGGCACCGCCCCTACGAAGGGTGGGACAAGAAATTACTCAAATTCCCCCTTTTTAAGGGGGATTTAGGGGGATCTCCGAGGAATAAATAGTTTTAACCCAAGCGTATTGTGTTATATATAGCGGGTCTAATACCAATTTTTTATGAGGCCCCGTAGAATCTGATCCCCCCTAACCCCCCTTAATAAGGGGAGTAGGGGGTGGGACAAGATTCTTCTCAAAGTCAACCCCTACTCCCCAACAATCAGGGGGAGTAGGGGGTATGCGAGGGGCATCGAGATATGTGCAACTTCACATTAAATTGGTATAAATCATTGGTACAAATAAATATGTAGGGGTAGTGCTACCCCTACTCCCCGTGCCTACCCCCCACGGATCGGGGCAACCACGGGGGGTTGGCCCATACAAGAATTAAATAATTCATTTAGGTTCGCTATAGATGCAATAAAAAAATATTTATTGGGATGAATATTTTGAATTTTTAATAATTATAAAATCAGAATCAAGGGTGCGCTAACGGAAGTTAACGCACCTGATTATTTCAGAATTTAGACAATTAGACAGGCGCGACCGCCCTAAAATTCTCCGTTAGACAAGCCGGATTTTGGGATAAAATCAGCCGCCCCAATCCCGGCGGAACTTGTGTTAACTAAAGAAGCGAGGGTTTCTCCGGTTGATGCAATTTTAATTAACGTGGAACTACCACTTTGGGCAATCTGTAAAGCGCCGAAAGTTAAACCTCCATCTAATCGGATTTTGTCTTGGCGACCTTGGAAGCCATAGATCAGATCCTGACCCATTCCTGGTGCAAGGACAAAGGTATCAAATCCTGCATCCCCGTAGAGCCGATCGCTCCCTGCACCGCCATTGAGGAGATCGTTACCATCACCCCCATAGAGGATGTCATCACCCAGATCGCCGAGGAGTTCGTCGTTACCGGCATCACCGTAAAGGCGATCGCTGCCTTGACCCCCCCGCAACGAATCGTTATCATTGCCACCGTAGACAATATCGTCGCCCAAATTACCATTGATGGTATCGTTTCCGGCGTTACCATAGAGGACATCGTTTCCGGCGTCACCGTAGATTTGGTCACCAGCCGCAGTACCCCGCAGAATGTCGTTATTGGGTGTACCGTAGATAGGCCCGTAGATTAACTCGCTCGTCATGAAATACTTTCTCCTGAAAAATAGTGAATTTGCGTCAAAGTAGCGAAGAGATAATTTACCTCCATACACACCTGAAAACTTGGCGCTGAAAGAGTTACAGAGGTCAGCGTGCAAAAAAGTCGCAGAAGTTGCCGCCGTGGCCGCCAATTGCTGAATTGTTATGGAAGCTAATACCGTTCGTCCTCACCAAACCGCTATTGAGCAACTGAGAACCACCGAGTCCTGCGGCACTGCCAATGGGTAGGGCAGAGGTAGCGATTTGAGCGCCTGTTAGTTCGTGGAGTCGTGCGATGAACTCTTCGCCAGCATCTCCGGCTGCAACCTTACAGCCATAGAAGACGAGGTTGGCAACATCCCACTTTTGGAGATGCGGGGCGTAGTGGATTAGGGTATCTAAACTTAGTTGGCTATTGCCCAGATACAAGCAACCTGGGGAACCGTGGGAAATAATATGAACGGCATCGGTATTTGGACGGTGTTGTAAAACCAGGCTAATTTGCTCGATGCCATCGGCCGTCCCATCTAGGACAAAGACTTCAGTAGTGGAAATGACATCCTCAATGAGTAGATCGGCGTTTTCTACTCCAGCATCGATAAAAACAATTCTGGTGGCTGGATTGATAGTTTTTGAAGTATTTAGCATGGGTTTCATCGGGGGAATGTCCTGTTATTCATCAGAAGGTATTGCGGATAAAAACACCCTATTAATAAGGATCTCGGCTGACTGGTTGGTTCGAGGGAAGCGGAGATCCTGATCTGATATTTGAACGGAGATAAAATTGATTGACCGGTGAGGTTAGCTGGCTAGCTAACCTTTCACAACCGTTCTAGGGAGTGGGAGACTTAACAACAGCATTGTTAGTAGCGGTACCAATCTGCACGTTGACAGTTCCAGCATTAAACTTATTCTCTTGTGGGGTAGCTCTTGCGGTGTCAGAAACGGGCGTAACGTCGAAACCAGTCGGATTGCCGACAGTCGTAAAAGCCTGTATCCCTGCACTACCCAGAGCCCAAGCTGAGTTCTGTAAAGCATTGCCCCCTCCAGCAGCACTGTAGTTGAAAGCAGCAGCAGAAGCGTTTTCTTTACCGACCGCCGCCGAGACAGCCACACCTGTAACTTTGTCGGAGTTAACGGTGAAAGCTGCGGAACCTGCTATACCACCTTCACCGGCACGGGCTACGGTAGCGAAACCAAAAGCATTGAGAATAACGAGACCACTAACGAAAGCAATACGACGAATCATAATTTTTCAACTCCAGGGTTGGTTTTTTGTGTTCTATTAGTTAGACGTTTCCCGAAGGCGATTTGTGAATAATTCAGTCTTTAGATAGATGACATCTCTAACTTTTGGGGGTGACCAGGTTTGAGGGAGGATTTGACCAATTCCTGCTACGCAGTCGATCTCTCAATACGGTTCAGTTAAGCTCGATCCCCCCTAACCCCCCTTAAAAAGGGGAGTAGGGGGTGGGACAAGAACTTACTCAAAGTCCCCGCAACGATTCGGGGGATTTAAGGGGATCTTCGAGCAATAAATAGTTTTAACCCAAGCGTATTGGTCTATCTCTTCCTGAAAATCTAGATTGACGAAACCAGGGATGCCGAATTTTTCCATGCCAAATTCGGCCTAGCGCCATATCGCGCCAGTCATAGAGAAAGCGAGAATATAGGGGATTGCAGCTCGCGGCAGCATTAATGCCCAATACGCTTGGGTTAAAGAAAATGTTGGGCGGAGTGAAACGGAGGGTTCGTTCCACGGGCCCAACCTACGCACTACTGATTTAAAGCGATTTTCTGCCTGCCTATTTTTCAGATGGAAGAAAGCCAGCCGCCACTGTCTGCCCACATCCTCCTGTACAGTGGAAAAAGCGATACAGCAGACGCACCGTTGCGCGATATGCCTGCGGCACCCTGGGGCGATCGCATTTCGGGCGATCGAACATCGGTCAAGTATTGGTTTTCTCTGTTGAGAAACTGGGAATACAGCGGATTGCAGTCGCTGATGGTACAACAGCCCTGTGCGGGCAGCATTAATGATGCCTGTACACCAAGAGCTTTTTGGCTTTCCCAAGACTCAGAAAGTAATCCGCTGTAGGGGTTAGGGGCGATCGCTTTTTCGCTGTCATCCCCCAGACTATTAGCCAATATCCGTAGGGGCGAATAATCCTTCGCGCCTAGATGCAAAACACACACCGCCGCTTCTTGCTGTTCCTCACCGACAACAATTTCTCTTTCTGTGCTCTCCCCATCAGATTGAGCATTCACTAAAACCGATTCTTGAATTTCCCCACCGGCAACAATTTCTCTTTCTTCAATCTCCTCTGTTACCGTTTTTTTTTCAACAATATTCTGAGACTTTTTCCCTTTTGCAGATTGAGGAGAAACCCTCGACTTAGGATTAGACAAATCCGCGTCAGTCCCCTCTTCACCGAAATTTTCATTGAACCGCTGACGCAAAATTGCCCGCGCCTGGGAAATCCGCTTGCGGACGTTATCGTAAGATATACCAAGCTGTTCTGCAATATCTGGATAAGATAGCCCTGATTCAAAATGGAGAAGAAAAGTCTCGCGCAATCTATCGGGCAACTCATCTATTGCCTCGCGAAAAAATAATTCGACTTCACCCCGCATAGCAGCGCGAACTGGTGTTTCTTCTTGGCTGATTAATTCGGTTTCGTTTCCTAAAGCAATGGTGTCTAAACTGTCAACTCCTACTGCACCCCTGTTGCGCTCTCGATGGATATCGGCGCACAGGTTATAAGTCAGTTTGGTTAACCAAGCCTTAAAGTTTTTGATATCATCCGTACCATCTCTTGCTTTCTCCCAAGCTTTCAGCATCGCGCGACTGAGGGCATCTTCGGCATCGGTTGGGTTGCCCATCCACTTGCGACAGCAACGGTAAAGGTAATCTTGATTATCCTGCCATAATTTCCAAAAAGCTGAATCTATATCTGGAGTGCATGAGGAAGGGACTGATGCAGAACTAGAAATTAACATCTGTGGGTGCCGAAACTCTAAGTGGACAAACAACTGGCGATTAATTTAGGCCGTAATTTACCTAGCCTCAGATGCACCTATCACCATGTTGACTCACCACTCAGGCTCATGTCAGTCGGAAAAGTCGGATCTTTTAAGTCGGAAAAGTCGGAAAAGTAGGATCTTCGCGGCTATGAGTGCATAGCTGAGACATCCCTTGGCAGTTTTAGGAGTTACGCAAACGGCTTTTTAACACTATTGGTAGTGTAAGGTGCGCCATAAGCACCCTACAGATAGAGTTTATGCGTAATTCCTAAGTAGCCTGTGCGCCATATGCACCCTACAGATAGAGTTTATGCGTAATTTTTCAATTTAATGTCACCAAGCTAAAATCTGAACTTTAAGATTTAAAATCCTTGGACAGAGGATTAAGCCACAGCAGAATTGTCTGTTTTAATTGATTTAATTCTCGATACACTTCTTGTTTGACCCACTGCCCGATCGCGTCGAAGGGCGTAAAAATTTGACCCACAGGCCAGCTAACATCTTGCCCCAAGGGCGTTTGATGGTTGCCCGCTAGAGTCTGAACTGTAATCATGTCGGGAAATCGTGCTTTTAGCAGTTTTGTCAACAGCAGGGTTTGGTCGATGTTGTCGCCGTTAAATTTGACTAAAAGATTGCGCCGGATTTGATAGCTATCTTGGACGAGGCGATTGGTGTCTTGCGGGGACGGGGTAAACTCAACGTTAAAGACGGGGGAAATTTGCTCGACGATCGGGATTGCTTCGGATGCTGCATAATTGTTGAAAGAGATCAGGATATTGCCTGCCCTTTCTATGTCAAATACAGAACCGATCAGCAAGTGCAGTTTGCATCCCATGCTGTGTCCCATGCCGTAAACGGGGAGATAGGAAGATTTGAGCAATTTAGTGGCCCGCAGGCGATCGAGGGCATTTTCAAATTTGTTGAGGACATCGCGGGCGATCGCAATATGATCCAAAGTATTGACAAACGGCGTTGCGACTACAACATATCCTTGATTCCCCAAAGCCTCTAACAGCCAGCGATAGGTGAGTTGCGGTGCTGTCGCCACAAATGCACCGCCGAGAAAATGTACGATCGCGATCGGTCTTGAAGGAATTAATACCCAGTTACCAGAAATTTCTTGCCAGTCCATAAATTCAATCTAATTCCAAATAAAAAGGCGATCGTCCTCTGAAGGTAGAAGGCCGAATGTTTTATAAATTTTTGCTTTTATTTTCGGCCTCAAAAAGGGGTTTGCTACCCATTTTTTAATTCCAA
This sequence comes from Microcoleus sp. B13-B6, assembly GCF_036705405.1. Taxonomy (NCBI): domain Bacteria; kingdom Bacillati; phylum Cyanobacteriota; class Cyanophyceae; order Oscillatoriales; family Microcoleaceae; genus Microcoleus; species Microcoleus sp. B13-B6. Next base: position 101,109 of record NZ_JAUBUJ010000016.1, on the reverse strand, counting down.
AAACTTTCCTTTTTACTTATACATTATTTATTCTAACTGTTGTGGGGGCAAATAGCACGGCTGGCGATCGCTGCTATTTTCGCCCTGTATAAGGTTGAAGTTGGCGATCGAATAAATCAAGGCTGACATCCGCGACTTTCAAAAATTTTTATATTGTGTCCCATCGCACGGCTGCAAGCCGCTGTAGCTGGTATTGCGGGTAATTGACCCTACAGGATATTAACAGTCAAATACGGATCAAAACCCGAATATCGCGTATTAATCAGCCCCAGGGCTATCAACTTTGATTCGGCTGTATTGGCAGCACCTCATTTCTTGACTCAACCCGCATACAGCAGTTCTCAATCTTGGTGAGGTATGCCCTATGCCCACGGAGGCCTATGCCCGCTTATCAAGTGTGCACCTCATGTTAATGAGAAAGGCTATACAAGTATAACATCCTTTAGGACAACCCCCCGATTTCAGACGATCGCTGGGGGTTTAATTCTGGCGAATGACTGATACCTTCTGCGGTTTGATGACTCAACTTTTCGTGAGTCTTCATCCATTTCCACTTGTGCACAGTAGCTTGAGGATTGAGCACTGTGGTAGCGATGCCGTAAACAATAGTAGGCAAAACCTCCCGATTTAACCAACTTTGTCCCAGCTTTCTCATGTAGTGCAGTGCCAAAACTTCTCGAAATTTGTTAAGCTTTTGCAAAAGCGGCAAATTCTTAAAACATAACTCTTCGTACTCCTGGAGTGATAACTCTTTTTCTCCCCGCAAGCGCCACAGTTGGTTTTCCTTGACACAATCAGAAGCTATGCGCTTCTTCAGCCAGTGCTTATCTGTGAGAGAGTTCCCTCTAATCCGATAATTTCCCAAAGGTTCTGTCGCCGCTAGCAAACCGTACTTTTGAGCAATTTTGGTAAATAACTCTGTATCTTCTCCTACCTGCCAATCTTCGGGAAACCCGCCTTCTTGGAGTAGAATAGAGCGATCGACTACAACAGAAGACGGGAAAACCCAAGGACATTCGCCTGTCTCCTTAATCGCCTGCATTTCTGCTTTAGTGGTAGGATAGGTGGGAATGTAACTCAACTTGTTGCCGCGCTTGTCTAAATACCGCAAAGCGTGAGCCACAGCTTTGACTTCGGGATTGTCTGCGAGCATCTTCAAACAAACTTCTAACTTATTGGGTTCCCAGGTATCGTCGCTGTCGATAAACGCTACCTACTCGCCCGTTGCCCGATATATCATTAAATTTCTAGCCTTAGAAACCCCGTAATTTTGGGGATTCTGGAAGTATTGAATTCTCGAATCTTGCTCGACCAGCTTAGCAGCAACTTTGTCAGTAGCGTCAGTAGAGCAGTCATCAACAATTAAAATTTCTAGATTCTTGTGGGTGCCATTGAGTACGGAGGCAACTGTCTCGGCCAGAGTGTCGGCAGCATTGAATGCAGGAATGATTACGCTGACTTTTTGGCTGTTCATAACTTGCATTAAGGTGTGGTTTGGTAGTTGTTCGCCGAAGTATATAGCAATCCTAAATGATTTGTGTAATTATTGTAGGGGCTCTCCCCACGCCCGGTTGCCCCGATGCAGGCTGGGGTAGGCATTCTTAGCACTACCCCTACATATTTTTACAACTGATGCGAGGATTGCTATAGTCTCGAAGCAGACACTCTGACTCATTTACGTGCAAGTACCTGTAGTCAGGAAACGGGCCTAGATACTGCCAATATAACAGGTTTACGGACATTAGTGCGAGCTACCATAAGGAGGGGACAGCCGTTAGCAGGCGGAGTGCAGACTATTATTTGGCGGGCAATTTTTCTGACACGAAGGCCACGGGTGCGAGGGATTGAGGGTTTTTACGGGGGACTGGAGTTGTCCTAAATTCGATCGCATCTTTTTGCTTTAATAGGACTTACCCAGAAAAACCCGGTCTCAATCAAAATCATTGGTTTGAGAACTATAGAGCTACTAAAAAACCTGGTTTCTGACTCAGAGCGATTCCGGTTAATCGGTGAGCATAAAATTGTTTTTCATGGGCCAGAGGCTGGCGAGTGAGGACTTTGATTCCTCACTCGCCAGCCTCATTATAATTATTTAATCAAACTTGAGAGCCAGATTGGGTAAATCCTGTTGTATTGATTAACTAACCAGTCGAACAACTGCCCAAAAACGGCTATAGCAATCCTAAATGATTCAGATAAATTTGTAGGGGTAGTGCTAAGAGTGCCTACCCCCTATCTATCGGGCAACCGGGCGTGGGATTGCCCCTACAATAATTATGCAAATGATGCGAGGATTGCTATATGCTAAATCTGCTCTATGTTGGATTACCATAGCCATCACCTAAAATACTGATTATTTTGCTGTTGCTTAATCATGCTCTGAAACAAAAATAATTTGAAGATTCAGAAGCTTTGTGAATCCTGGTTTATATGATTGGCATCTTTAGTTTTTTCTATCGTAAATCAGCAACGGCGTTTTTGTAGGTTCCTCAGCTCTTTTGAAATCGGTATTTTCTTAAAAAAGATGCTTTTTCAAACTTGTTTAATTATGAATTGGCCATAAGCTGTCCCTGATTTTTCTCTTCCTCTTGTACCGCGATCGCCTCCCAGGGTCAAATCGTTTTTCCGTCTGCCATAACAGGTAATTTATCTGCGATTGAACTTAGTATTGCTAGTTCTTAGGGAAGACCATCATAAAATTATACTGTAAAAAATCCTCGCCTCACCCGTAAAAAATGTTGCCAAATTTCTTGAGTAAAGTGCGAATTTATACTTGTTGCCTAACAGTCTTGGTGTTGGGTGGCTGCCAGCAGCAGCTACAGCCAAACTTGCAGCAACAGCGCAGCAAACAGGGGATGGCAGTTTCAGCTCACCCTCTGGCGAGCGCTGCGGGGCTGGCCGTGCTGCAACAGGGCGGCAATGCAGTGGATGCGGCGGCTGCTACGGCTTTGGCGATTTCGGTGGTGGAGCCTTTTTCGGCGGGTATCGGCGGCGGGGGTTTTTTGCTGCTGCGGCGGGTGGAAACGGGGACTGTGCAAGCGCTGGATTTCCGGGAACGAGCTCCGAAACGGGCGGCGCGGGATATGTACCTCGACAAGCAAGGGAAGGTGCGCCAAAGGGCAAGTCTGGACGGGCATTTGGCGGCGGGTATTCCCGGCACTGTTGCTGGACTTTATACGGTGCACCGCGAGTATGGTAAGTTGCCTTGGGCACAGGTGGTGGCGCCGGCGATCGCCCTGGCGGAAAAAGGCTTTCCGGTAAGTTCGCGGTTTACCACGGCTACCGGGCGACGACAGGATGTACTCAAAAAAAACCGGGCGGCGCGGGAGGTTTTTACTCGCGGTGGCATTTTATACCAACCTGGTCAGCTTTTGGTGCAGCGGGATTTGGCGCGGACTTTGCGACAGATTGCACAAAATCCGCAGAGTTTTTATAGCGGGGACATTGCGCGGGCGATCGCCGCCGATATGGCTAAAAATGGCGGCATTATCACTCTCGAAGATTTGAAAAACTATACGCCGATTTGGCGGAATCCGGTTTGCGGCAACTTTCGCACTTACGAAATTTGCGCGATGTCGCCTCCTTCTTCCGGCGGCGTTCATTTGTTGCAAATCTTAAATATTCTGGGAGATACGGATCTCAAGAGGTTGGGGAGGCAAAGTCCAGATACTTTGCACTTGCTGGCGGAGAGTATGAGGATTGCTTATGCCGATCGGGCTGAGTATTTGGGCGACCCGGATTTTGTGAGTGTACCGGTCAAAGCTCTGACTAGCACCAATTATGGCAAATTCAGACGATCGCAAATCCAAATGTCAAAAGCCAGACCCTCCAGCGAGGTAAAAGCTGTTGACGCTGAAACTTTGAGCCGCTTTGTGTGGGAGTCTCCCGAAACTACCCACCTCACGGTAGTTGACAAAGAGCGCAATGTGGTATCCTTAACTTTTACAGTGAATGGCGGTTTTGGGGCGGGAGTCGTGGCTGCGGGTACGGGAATTTTGCTCAACAACGAGATGGATGATTTTGCAGTCGCGCCGGGAGTGCCGAATTTGTTTGGTTTGGTGGGCTCCGAGGCAAATTCGATCGCCCCAGGGAAGACTCCTTTATCGAGCATGACGCCGGTCATCGTGACAGAAAATGGCAAATTTCGCCTCGCTGCGGGGGCTCCCGGAGGCAGCACGATTATTACCACGGTGTTGCAAATTGTACTGAACGTATTGGTTTACGACATGAATGTCGGCGATGCTGTATCTGCACCGAGGATTCACCATCAGTGGCAGCCCGATCGCCTGAGGGTGGAACGGGGAGGTTTTGAGGCTGCGACGCTTTCGGAGTTGCGGCGGCGGGGACACCAGATTGTTGAAGGTGACGGCTGGGGCAATGCCAATGCGATCGTCCTGACTGCAGACGGTTGGTTGGAAGGGGCTGCCGATCGGCGCGGGGAAGGAGAAGCAAGGGGATTTTAGTCAACAGTCAGTCGATTAGAGATTTTAGATTTTAGACTTCGGCCAGCGGTCGAGTGGCGCGAGGGTCGAAGGATTTTAGATTTACTCCACAGATGAATCTGGGATGTTGAACTAGGGTAAAAAATTTTGATCTCTCTACGACAGGAATCGGGGGCTTGTATGGTTTTTTTGGGGGAGGTCATGAGTCATGAGTCATTAGTCATTAGTCCTTAGTCATTAGTCATTAGCTATTAGTCATTAGTCATTTTGGAGAGCGCCAACGGTATCCAAACCGGGTTTCTTGGGTCTCCAGTGCGTAAGTCCTGAAATTATTAGTCTGTGTACGTGTATTTTTGCATCCGTATTTTTGCGCTGATGTTTATAGGCTGACTTATTGCCAAGAACTACCAAAAAGAATAACCATAGAAAGCGTATATACACTTATGTGTAAAGTTATTGTAAAGGCACTAGACATTGATACTTATATAATGTAAAAATTAAGTTGTGCAGAGAATCAGGTTTGTATCTTCCAGGAAAAATTTATGCTAATTACTCACAAAATTGCTGCCTTAACAGCTACATTAACTACTGCTCTGAGTTTGTTGGCAGCGCCAGCAATGGCATTTTCGGTAGGGGCAACTAATAACACTGCGACTTTAAGAAATAATTTATTGGGGGCTAATACAGCCGGGTTGAGTAATTTCTCTGTTTCAATTAGGGGTAATTCGGCTGCTTTTGGTACTTTCACTAATGACCCCTTCGGTTTGACATCAGGTGTTGTTCTGAGCACTGGTAGAGTCGCCGATATACCGGGTACGAATCAGACAGATAACTTCACGATAAAGGACAGCGATTTAAGCACGGACTTTGGATCTGAAGGTGAACAGGGGGATGTGACTCAGCTAAACCTCAGCTTTTTTGCTGATAGCACGGTTCAAAAGTTGTTCTTTCAATATGTATTTGCTTCTGAGGAGTTTCCTGAGTTCGGCGCTTATGAAGAATATAATGACGATTTTGAACTGCTGCTGAACGGCACTAATTTGGCCAAATTGAGCGACGGAAAAACAGTTACGATTAATAATCTGGTTCCAGATCCATATAATCGCTCTACATATCACTCAGACTATATTGATAACCCAAGTTTGACAGGTATTGCTGCTAACATCGTTAAGCTCGACGGTTTTACTAAAGTTTTAGGTTTTGAGGGTTTGCTCAAGCAAAATCAGAGGAATGTTCTCAGTATCCGCATTAAAGATGTGGGCGATGGCAAGTTAGATTCTGCTGTATTTATTAAAGGCGGTTCTGTGGGGACGGTTCAAGCTGAGCCGGTTCCCGAACCGATGACTGTGGGGGGTTTGATGGCGGGAGGCGCTATGCTGGCTGCTGGACGAAAGTTACGCAATGGCCGTGGCGGAAGTAATTAATAACGGATGTTGAAGGCAGAAGGCAGAAGGCAGAAGGCAGAAGGCAGAAGGCAGAAGGCAGAAGGCAGAGGGCAGAAGGCAGAAGGCAGAAGGCAGAAGGCAGAAGGCAGAAGGCAGAAGGAAAAAACAGAACAGGAACCATTTTGGCGGTTGGTGTAATATGAATCTCGATTAGCCGTGTTGGAGACAGAAAGGGGGTTTGATGAACGAAAAGACCTCGTTGCAGTTGTTGAACCGGGTAAAAAAACTCGGTTTGTGCGATCGCGATCGCGTAATATCATGTCAAGTAATTTAAGCATTATGGGTACGCAGCGAGGAATGCAAGTCCTCATACAATTGTGACGACGAAGGCCCTCACTACGAACCAATTTTATTGCGGTTGTTCTAGCGGACAGAATATAAGTTTTTATCCCAAATTCGCAAAGGGCGGATTTTTTTGTGTTTGGAGTTGCAACAAATATTGCGGGTAAAACCCGCGTCTACAACCACTGACTAAAAACTAAATAATTTAGCTATGAACAGTACCGTCGGGTAAGATTGTACCTGTTAATGTAGTCCGGGTAAGTTTGACCATAACTCGATCGCCGTAACCGATTTTCGCTCCTGTCAAGTCAGCACCGCTCAAGTCAGCACCGCTCAAATCGGCTCCGATTAAGTTGGTTTCTCTCAAGTTGGCATTGATCAAACAAGCTCCTAACAAATTAGCCCTGAACAAGTTTGCTTTGTGCAAATTCGCGCCTGTGAGGTTGACGTTGTGTAGAAAAGTATCGCTTAAGTCGGCTTCACTTAGGTTTGCATTGCTCAAGTTTCTCCCTGAAAAATCCTTTTCTTTTAAGGAGGCTCCTTGGAAGTTGGAACCGCTCAAATCGGGAGCTTGCGGCCCAGCTTGGCGGTAAGACTGAGATGGTGGCGGCTGCGATTGGTAGCGCGACGCCTCTGAATAGGGCCCTGCAGGGTTTCCCCCATAGTTTCCCGGATAATTTCCAGGATATTTTCCTGAAGAGGGTTCAGAAGAGTAGCGGGGTTCTTTTGGGGTGGCCGGTGGTGGCTGGGTGTTTTGCTGCTGGGTGTTTGGATACTGAGTATTTCTGTACTGAGTGTTTTGGTACTGAGTATTGGGTTGCTGATTGTTTTGGTACTGAGTGTTTTGGTACTGAGTATTTGGTTGCTGGGTATTTTGTTGCTGGGTGTTTCTGTACTGGGTATTTTGTTGCTGGGTATTTTGTTGCTGGGTGTTTCTGTACTGAGTATTTTGTTGCTGGGTATTTTGTTGCTGGGTATTTTGTTGCTGGGTAGTTTGTTGCTGAGTGTTTTTGTACTGAGCGTTTTGTTGCTGGGTAGTTTGTTGGTGAGTGTTTCTGTACTGAGCGTTTTGTTGCTGGGTGTGTTTGTGCTGGGTGTTTTGTTGCTGGGTGTGTTTGTGCTGAGTATGTTTGTGCTGAACGTTCTGATTCTGACCTCTTGGTTGAATCGATCGCAATTGTTCGCGAGCTTGATTAATTTCCTTAATCTTTTCTTCAGCTTTCTGTAGTAGTCTGGGATTGTCTTTGGGGATGCGATCGGGGTGCCAAATGAACGCTAAATCCTTGTAGGCTTGGCTAATTTCTTCTCTGGAAGCTCCCGGCAACAGTCCCAGCACTTTATAGTATTGGTCGAGGTCGTTCATTGTACCACCTTTCGCTTTAAGAAATTAGGAATTAAAAATTAAGATCGGAGCAAAAGCCGTTCTCAAAGCTTGCTTGTCCGATCGTGCATTAGATGAACAATAACTCAGCTAAGCCGCTGCTGGCAAAAAGTCTCGAATTCGCTGCAAGTATGTTGCAGCATCCTCCAGCATCGGAAAGTGAGCCGTATTCGGAATTATAACAAATTCTACTTTTTTGCTGAGGGAGGCCGCTTGCTCTCCCATGACGGCGGGGATAATTTGGTCAAATTCTCCTGCCACAAGCAGTGTGGGAACACTCAGCCGCGCAAATTCTTGGGGCATTTCCTCGGCTGCTCTTTTGCTGACGGCTGTCACCATTGTACCTATAGCAGCTTGCTCGTCTGCCATTAAAAAATCCTTGAGAAACGCCAGACTGACCTCTGTGGGCAGGGAACGGCGCAAAAACCGGGCCATAAATAGCCGATCGGCAAAAGGGATCGATGCCAGCCAAGATGGTCTAAATTTTACCACATAGCCACCGAATTTGTGAAAAGTTGTAAAGGCTTTTTCATCGTATTCAAAAATCCCGCTGCAAGTGAGAATTGCTTTTTCTACTTTTTCAGGGTAAAGGTTGAGAAATAAAGTAGCAATTGATGCACCTGTAGAGTGAGCATTGAGAAAGACGCGGCTTAAATTCAGAGATTCTAATAATTCCGCTAAGTCGTGGGCATAGGTTTCGAGTTCGTAGCTGGACTCAGGAGGCTCTTTCGGCAAAGGCGATCGACCAAAACCTCTCATATCGTAAAGCAAACAATCAAAATCATCAGCAATAGCCCGTGCCGTGCTTTCCCAGTAGCGCGCTGATCCCGCCCAGCCGTGCAGGAATACCATCACTGGTTTCCCGCTAGGTTGGGCCGTGTTATCTGCCGTTATCCACTCGTAATAATGTTCTACACCGCGAATTGAAATGAAAGACATGATTAAGTAGTTTTGAGTTGTGAGTGATAATTTTAAATCATATAGGAATGAGGGGCGATCGCGTCTCATATCAAATCCGGTTGCATCGTCCTGTATTCATCTCTGTATTCTCTCCCTCTGCGTTCTCTGCGCCCTCTGCGGTTAAATCATTCCGATGCTACCGGAAACGATATCAGTTAGCCGAACTCGTATAATGTAAGCAGCAAAAGATTAAAAGGAAATTTAATATGAAAGAATTAAATAAATTAGAATTGGATGGAATTAAGAACATGGGGGCAGTTAAGACTCAGGTAAAGCTGACCAATGCCATAGATGAAGCTCTAATTAGTCGGGGGTTGCTCGCGCCTCGGCTGTTGCGTGAGTGTGAAACAGAAGCTCTCGTAGATACAGGATCGGTTTACCTAGTAATTTCAGCAGAGATGGTACAGCAGCTAGGTTTACGAATTATAGGACAGCAGCTTGTTAAGTATGCTGATGGTCGTCAGGAAACCGTAGGAGTAACGGAGGCTATATTAATTGAAATTGAGGGGCGTAGGACTACCGAGGATGCTCTGGTAACAGGTGATGAGGTGTTGATTGGTCAGGTGGTTTTGGAGAAGTTAGATTTGCTTGTCGATTGTAGGAATCAGCGGTTAATCGGGAATCCCACTAATCCTAACTATCCTGTAACTTATATCAAGTTAACAGGCGGATGCTAAAAAAAACACCCAGATTACCAACTTCTTAAAAAAGTCGGTAATCTCAAAAAAATCTGCGTTAATCTGCGTCAACCCGCCCACATCTGCAGTCAAAAATTACCAACATAGGAACCAATCATAAATCTTAAGCCGCAGAAGCAGCCAGCCAAAATAAACCATCTACCAAAAGCGTGCTTAACACCGCGCCGCTAAACGCGCGCCAGTGCAGTTGCGTGCCCCGCAAACTCAGCAAACCGACTGTTAGCAACACAGCGATTAAAACTAGAGCGCAACCTATGCCCCAAGGAGTTTCAATTTGACCGATCGCACTTTGAAAAATCGGCATTGCTAATTCCGGTTCCGCGTGCATCACTTGCCGCCAGTAGGGCATCAACCCAGTTAAATAAAAATATAAATCAGTAATGGCAGTACCGAATAGCGAACCCAAGTAAAAATATCCGCCAACTTTTCCCCAAGATTTGCCCAAGCACCAAATAGCAAAAGGCAAGCCAATTGATTCTATAGGTAGATGTAAAATTGGTTCCCATCTAAACCACCCCCAATAGATAGAACCTGCCAGCCAACATCCGGCGAATCCTAATAATAAATCTCCCCAAAGTTGTGTTTTGGGGCGGAAAATTAGAATTAAACTCAGAACGAACCAGGGGATAGTTGATAGCAAACTGATGGTTGGATATAAGCGCACTAACGGTGCTTGCACGAAGACGGGAATTGAGACTAAAAAAGCTGAGGCACCAAATATCAACCACTGTTTGATGCTGTTGGTTGTGGCTGAAGTGAGAGAATTGTCTAGGCGGGCGATGGTGGCAATAGGTGCGATCGCTGAGGATACTAAATTTAGATTAAACAACTGATTGGACTCCGTATTGTTTCAATAGGTGGACTAAAAATTTTGCTGCGGTTGTTGGTGCGACAGTCTCAATCCCGGCGGCGGTGTGGCTGACGTGCCAGCCTTTTGCCGTTTGAGGAGCTCGCCATAAATCCAAATGTTCGATCGCGGGATCTGCATAAAAGCTTTCTCCACCGCCACCGAGAATTGCCGAACTCCAGTGCGTAAAGCGATCGTGGCTGATTCGGTGGATCGGAAAATTGCCCCCCAGGGGTACTCCCCAACCGTCTAAGGCAAAAAATGCCCCGACTTTGCCGCCGAGTTGCTGCCACATCCAAGCCGCCCCGATCGCCCCGGCTACTCCTGCCGAAAAGCTGACAAATACTAGACTTTCTCCTGCTAAGTCTTCGGTGCACAAAAAGTGCAATATGTCAAGAGCCGAGAAAGGTGGATATTTATGAGCGGGAAAAATCTTGACACGATCGACTATTTGCTGGTTTGGGCGATCGGCTACCAGTCCCCAAAGCCCCGAAAGTCCCGTCAGGAAACAGTCGGTTAGCTTTGGTTCGTGGAATCCGGGGCAAATTACCAGTCTCATAGTTCGTCAAGAAAGTTAATATAGTTCGCAACATAACTTTATCATATGCCTACTATATCATATACTACCCCAGGGGATAGGGTGTTAAACTTATAATAGAGTCAAGTTTGAAGAGTATCCCCCCAAGTTAAATGCTGGGAACGCTCCAAACCCCATTAATCTGAGGCAAGGTGAGGGAGTCTTAAGAAAACATAAAACTTATCCCCCCCGACCCCATTCCCTGTCAAGCTTAGCAAAGCCAGATTCTAGTTTTAAGCAGTTCTGTATTTAGATTTAACTTTTCTGGCGGCGTCGAAGCCCGGTCCAAAAAAGCTTAAAGAAACAGGATTGTGAAAATTAGAGGCCTGCCAGCTTAGCTGCCCTACGAATTTCGGGTCAGGGTCAATCGATTTGAGATTTGAGATTTGAGATTTGAGATTGACTTGCGCGAGATAAATGCGGAGGCTTGAGGATTTTCGATTTGGGATTGATTCCACGGATAAATCACGTGGCGGGTACCACCTTTGAAATTCTTGGTCAAAAAACCGACTTAGGACTGATGCTCATCAATCCGGTTTCTAGGATAAATAAGAGGTTGCACCGGGAAGTATGGGCCAAGAAACCGGGAATCAGCCCCGCGCACGTCTGTCGTGCGATCGCACACAATGAAAAATCTCCGATTCCCCCTTCATCCTGCCTGGATCTCTTAGAATAAATAAAATTGAGGAATACAAAGTGGTTGCTTCTCCAGAAAAAATCGATTTCAAAACATCTGCAGCACCCGCAAGCAACGATCGCGTTGCTGTATTGCTGATGGGTTACGGCGAAGTCGAAAGCTACGACGATTTTGCCAACTACAACGAACAAGCTTTAAATTTGCTTACGGCAAAGTTTGCGCCAGTACCGCTTTGGATTTATCCGCCGCTGGCGAAGATTTTAGCAATCTTTGACTTGCACGAGTGGAGTCACCAACACGGTCAATTCGTTTCGCCGCACAATGCAATTTTTGAACAGCAGCGCGCTGGGATTGAAAAGAATTTACAGGAGAAATGGGGCGATAAAGTAAAAGTGTTCAAAGCTTTTAACTTTTGCGCGCCGTTTTTGCCGGAACAAGTAATCCCTCAAATTCAAGCAGAAGGATTTGACAAAATTCTGATTTATCCGCTGTTGGTAGTTGATTCTGTTTTCACCAGCGGCATTGCAGTCGAACAGGTGAATAAAGCTTTAGCACAAACCTTTGATGGCAAAGAACATTGGGTAAAAGGACAGCGCTACATTCCTTCTTTTTACGATGAACCTGCTTACATCCAGCTAATGGCGGATTTGGTTGAAGAGGAAATTAAGAACGATTTAGCTGTAGCGCATTTGCCTTCTCAGATTGGGATTGTGCTGATGAATCACGGTTGTCCGCACAAGGCGAAGGGCTTTACTTCGGGAATTGTGGAAAGTCAAGCTTTGTACGATCGCGTGCGGGAACGTTTGATGTATCGCTATCCTTTGATTTCGGTGGGTTGGCTGAACCACGACACGCCGCTGATTGAATGGACACAGCCGGATGCGACGTTAGCTGCGAAGAATTTGATCGATCTGGGTGCAACTGCGATCGTCTTTATGCCGATCGGATTTGCGACAGAAAATCACGAAACTTTGTTAGATGTAGACCACATTATTGAGTCTTTGCAGAAACAGCGTCAAGGAGTTACTTACCGCAAATTGCCTTGCGTTAACGACCATCCAGAGTTTCTGAAAATGGCCGCTGAGTGGGCAAATCCGCAGATTGAAGCGTTGTTGAGTGAAACTGCGATCGCTGTTAATCCGAGTTTGGCTGCGGCGCACCGCGAGCACGCGCATTCTCATGAAGGGCACGGTCATTCTCATGGGGGACACGGGCATTCTCATGGTGATCACGGGCATTCTCATGGTGATCACGGGCATTCTCATGGCGGGCACGGGCACAGTCACTAATAGGACTTGGGCCTGAGAGCTCAGAAACCGGGTTTTTTGCGAAGATACTGCATGGAAATGGCAGATTTAGTGAAAAACCCGGTTTCTTTTGTTAGGGTGCGTAGGTCGAAATTTGGGCGAAAAGGGCGATCGGCTACGGGATAGCTATGCTTTACGGCTTTTTTATCAGATTTTCTGTGCTTGTCAAACATCCGCTTAGTCGCTACACTGTAGATACTCTGTATATACATTATTTTACCAAAGGTTGATTAACAGTAAGACTTTTTCTGACATTTGCTAACAATCACTTACATTTGCCTTCTGGTCTTCATGTCATATAGAATGAATTTAGCCACTCAGATGTAGGTGAAAAACCTTGGTAGTACGCAACCGCTATATAAATAAGTTGCCTCTACATTATCAAAGCAAATAATCAGATTGGCGTGGGGCTGTAAGCGATAACCAAGCTGAAGGCAAGAATATAAGTGCTTGTAGAAAATTCTACGGGCATCGGTTGATACGCCTTGGTTGATATCTGATCTCAACTTATGTATTTGTTAGCAAATGTTAGCAAAAAAGTATCGGTAAATTCCTCAGAGTAATATTACTAGCTAGGGCATCGGTACAGTATTAGGAGTTGACAAAAAAAGAGATGAAAGGCTTGTGAGATGAGGATTACATCTGTTCACAATCTTAAAGCATAGCTTTGAGCAGTGAACAGATGGATGACGAGGCGAACAAACTTCTTACTCACTATCTTGGGGAATAGGTGTTGCGCTCGCGCCCATTTTCCAGCTTCCCATCGCGCTCGCCTTACTTCTCTCCTAACTCGATTTTCGATTTTTTGCTGAAAATCAGTTGATCGCAAAAACCGGGTTTCTCCACAATCCAAAATCTTTTTGGTGAATATCAGACTGGAAAAAACTCGGTTTTTGCCTACATTATCTATTTCTTGAAGTTGAGCGTAGGCGTTTTACAAAGGTCAACACCATATAACTCAGTGGATTTGCCGTCTGAGTATTCGGCGCTGACATCAAAAATACAGCCCGCTTCCGAGCCGCCGTAGTCAGCTTGATCCCAAGAAAAATTTTGCGTTTCCCGATCGGCAATGGGGGACGGTAGCTCGTTTTTTCCCCAATCATTTGTATCGGGAGGGCCGATATAGATGGCTGTCATCGTCTTGCCGCTGTTGTTAATTACCGAAATTTTGATTATCTCAGCGAAAACGCTAGCTGCTGTCAGCGCTAACAGGGGCAGTGACAGCCCCGCAGCGATCGTTACTTTGCTTAACAACTTGTTAATCATTTACCCTCGTACCTCAAGAAGTGTGATATTTATTTAACTTTAGCAGAATACTTTTTTAAACGTCTCCTGCTCAATAGTCCGGACAGTTTTTATATGGCCCAATGGCTTATTCTCGGTTGACTTCGCAGCCCCTGTGGATAATTAAATCAATGTCAGCTCCACCCCGCTCGTTGCATTTAATTGGACTTTATTTATGATCCTTGCGCCGCGTAAGCTTGTAGTCTCGTTCCAAAAACTGTCCGGAGTAGTGCTGCTAAAGTAACACTAATTGAGGCGTATTAGCCACAACTTTATGAAAGCACCCTACAGGCCTGGAACTTAAATTATAAGCTTAGGAATGAGAATTAAATAACTTACACAAGGAAAGTGGGGTGTCCCGCCCGCCCTTTTTGGACGGGCGGGCGGGACACCCCACAATAACAATTACAATTGTAAGTTATTTAATTTGCGAGCCTTAAGCACAATCATCGTATTAATATCCATAATTTATCTTTACAGATTAGAGATTAGAGGAAAAGAAAAATTATTTGTCCGTACATTCCTGCTCCCATAATCTCTCTATTTAGCACTCGGTTGCGGATGCAAACAGTAGTCATTGCAGCCCATAAATGGGGTTTTTCGCTAAATCAAATTGCCGCTGAGTATGATTTAAGTGAAGCTCAAGTGAACGATGTATTCGCTTTTTATGCAGTCCACTGTCAGGAAATAGACGCCTCTATTGTCGCCGAACAAATTATCGAGCCTATCGTTCGTCGGCGGTATTCGCTTGAGGAGTTGGTTGGGGCGATCGCGCCTGAGAATCTTCATAATGAGATTGACAGTGGAGTTGCTGTGGGGAACGAAGTGTGGTGACACAATATTGCTATTTGTATGGTGCGTCGCTGTGAGATTTTCCTGCTAGTTGAAATAGCTACGGGAAGCGACGCACCCGAAGGTATTACTGTAGGGAACGAAGAGAGTTTCCTGTCATACTCACCAAATTGTTTGAATAGTAGTTAACGCTTGAATTTTTGCGTCGCGAGTAACTAACGGAAGACTCAAAGATAAAGCAGTAGCCGCAATAATCCTGTCTGGCATATCAGGAACCGTTGCCCTGTCAATTTGTTGAATAGTTGCCGAGATATTGCGATCCAAAGGTGCTAGCATAATCCCCACATTTGGATCGTCCGCAGCATTTAAAACTCGTGTCAGCACCTCGCCTGCCAAACGCCCTCGCTCAATCAAGTAAGAAATTTCTACAATTGTAATTGCGGAAAAGTAGATAAAATTTCCCTCATTAACCGCTTGCTCTAATGCTGTTAATGCTGCTGGCGACAATCTTGGCAGTTCAAAAATGTACCAAATTAGGGTATGGGTATCTGCTACGACTGAGGGCATCAAACAATATCCCTGGGAAAATTTCCCCACATTTCTTGTCGGGCTTGGGCGATGTCTTCTTCCGTAATATCTACTTTTAAATCAGCACACAACCCTTTGGCACTCTTTAGCGGTCGTTTAGCCATAGTTTTTTGTTGAAGAAATTCAGCAAAATCTAAAACTTCTTGCTGTCGTTCAGGGGGCAATGCCCGCAACTTATCTAAAACTGCTTGCTCTAAATTCATCGTTTATTGCCCTCCGTAATTACTCTAAAATTATCTTCACGCTTTTACTTACCAAATTCAAAAAATGTGCTTGCAACCTACTTACCATATTATAAGGTAAATCCCACAAAAAACTAACGCCTCTTGCATCCTAGTTTGAAATAATATTTTTCGGATTGGAGTGCGATCGCCTCTAATTTTGTAGGTGCGTCGCTATGAGATTTTCCAGCTATTTGAAATAGCTCAAGGCGACGCACCCTACGTTATGGCGATCGCCCCAACCAACTTATCAATCTCCGCCTCAGTGGTAAAATAGTGAACACAAGCCCGCACACAATCAGGATTAAGAATAGTCCTTACCATAATCCCCTGTTTTTCCAACAAATCGACAAGCTTTTTGTGCGGCATCCCATTAGTTAATCGAAACGAAACCAAACCAGCTTCCGGCGCAGATTTTCGCAAACATTCCACATCGGGAAGTTCCGACAAACGCTGCCAGAGATACTTACTCAAACGGCAGATTTCTGCATACCTTTCTTCAATCGTACCCCATTCATGTTGCAGGGCGATCGCACTCCGCAAACCCGCATACAAAGGATAAGCCGAAGTCGCAATTTCATAGCGCTGCGATCCAGGCTTCCACCCAAGAACTTTAGCATTAGCATCCGTCACAATTCCCCGCCAACCGATAAACACCGGATGCAAATCTGCCAAAGCTTCAGCACTCACATAAAGTCCCCCCAAACCTTCCGGGCCGCACCACCATTTGTGACCAGTAAAAGCATAAAAGTCAACCCCTGATTCAATCAAATTTAAAGGCAAAACCCCCACAGACTGAGCCGCATCAACTAACACCCTAACTTTGTGCTTCTTTGCAGACAAATCCTCTTGTCTCCCCCCTTGAATCAGGGAAAAATCCTCTTGCCTATCCCCTTGAATCAGGGAAAACCCCTCTTGTCCCCCCCCTTGGCAAGGGGGGGTTAGGGGGGGTTTTATATCTGTTTCCCCATCCCCTTGAATCAGGGAAAACCCCTCTTGTCCCCCCCCTTGGCAAGGGGGGGTTAGGGGGGGTTCATGACATAATTTCACAATCTCAGCCAGAGGCAAAACTTGGCCAGTATTCCACAAAATGTGACTGATTACCAACAAGCGAGTATTTGGCCGCAAACTATCAGCAATCACCGCCACCGGATCACCCTCATTCAAAGTAGCCGTCAACGGACAAATCGAAACCTCAATGTTGAAACGGCGCTGAAGTTCCATTACACTAGCTACAATGCCGTGGTGCTCGCAATCAGAAAGCAGCAAATGGTCGCCTGCTTTCCAGTCAATGCCCCACAGCGCAATATTGCAGCCGACGGTGACATCTTCAGTCAGGGCGATGGTTTCAGGAGGTACCGTCAACTCAGATGCGATCGCACGTCGCGTCAGCATCGCCTCCTGAACCACCCAAGCCCCCACCTCCCCCGAAAACGGCCCCCCAAGCTGCACCCGTTTGTAAGCCTCATAAATCGCCTCTAAAGCAGGCTCAGGCAGCGGCCCTTGTCCGCCGTAGTTAAAATAAGCTTTATTGGCCAAAGCTGGGAATTGTTGCCGGTGATTGTCCTTTGTCATTTTTTTTGGGGAATTATTGATAGCGTTAATATTGAATAAGTAATGCTGTGAATTTTATACCTTTTGCCTGATACTCTATGCCTTGCGAATACTAAATGTTAATAACTGACAAACTACTACTTTCCTATCAGCGATGCCATCTCCGAGCATTTTTAGATACCTGCGGAGACTGGAAACAACTAGATCCCCCCAGCGACTTTTTGCTGAAACTGATGCGCGACAGCGCGGCATACCAGCAGGAAGCTTTGGAACACGAGACTTACCAACAACCATATTATCCTAGAGGGGATTGGGAAGCCGGCGCGGCCGCTACATTGAGTTTAATGCAGCAAGGGGTCGATCGCATTTACCGAGGAGTTCTGATCCAGGGCGAATTCGGCAAAACCAACGGCGCAACAACTTCTCTGGTAGGAATTGACAGTCAATATTTCCCAGAATTTGGCGAAATCCCCGAAATTCCAGTTCATCTTTCATCCTCCAATCTTCCCTCTTCAAACATTACCCTGATCAGCCGCCCCCATTTATTAATCAAACAGCCGGGACAATCAAAATTTGGCAATTGGAGTTATATTACTGCGGATATTTGGCTTAGCAAGCGACCAAAACAAGAGTATCAAATTATCGCTGCTTTTCACGCCCAAGTTTTAGCTTCCGTACAGGAAACAATGCCCGAGGCTGCGTGGCTGATGCTGCGAAAAAAAGGGTGGTGGCAGGTGAATCTCGACCAGCGAACTCCTCAGATGTTCGAGATTTTAGATGATTGCATTCAGATGATAGAAAATCGGGATAAACCAGAGGTGTTTATTTCCCGGCAAAAGTGCAATCTTTGCGGTTGGTATACTATCTGTCACGCCGAAGCAGAATCTATTAAACATCTTTCCTTATTGCCGGGAGTTACTGCCAGCCGCTATGCTAGACTAAAAACTCTCGAAATTACTGATGTAGAAGCTCTCGCTAATGCTAGTTCCGAACTGCTTGCTGAGTATCCAGAATTCCCGGACAGAGTTGCTTTTGATGTGGTGCAGCAAGCTCGATCGCACTTGCTAAATCAACCGCTGTTGCGGGAAGAAGGAAGTTCGGCAACGGATTTTGTAACGGATGTAACGGATGTCAGTCCGATGGAAGTCGGAAGAGGGAAGAAGGAAGAAGGAAGGCAAGACACGGATTTTGACACGGATACAGGGATTAACGATCGAGAAGAACGTAGAAGTGAGAATTCAGAAGAACTTAACTCATCTGAAATAGTACCAGATATTGTAGACAATATCTTGAATGGCATCGCAGTTGAGGAAATAAAAATTAGAGAAAATAAGCCTGCGACATCTTCTATACCTGCGCCAATCCTCCGCAAGAAACCAATTCCCTATTCCCAATCTGTCTTTTTGCCGATCGCCCCAATCGAACTCTACTTTGATATTGAAGCCGAACCCGAGTTAAACTTAGATTACCTCCACGGAGTCTTAGTTGTTGACAGGTACAACAATACGGAAAAATTCCACGGTTTTTTAGCAGAATCAGCAGCAGAGGAAGGTGCAATCTGGCAGCAATTTTTAGAATTAATGTGGACTTATCCCATTGCTCCGATTTTCCACTTTTGCGACTATGAAGTCAAGACTTTTAAGCGACTGGCTAAACTTTACAATACTCCAGCTTATTTGTGGAAACCCGTGCTGAAACGGTTTGTAGATATTCACAAACAAGTGACGCAAAAGGCGATTATGCCGGTGGAAAGTTACGCACTCAAACCAATTGCCCGCTGGCTGGGTTTTGATTGGCGAGATGCTAAGGCTAATGGTGCTCAGTGCGTCTGCTGGTACGACGATTGGCTCAAAACTGGCGATCGATCGCTCTTGGAGGCGATCGTCCGCTACAATGAGGACGACTGTCGTGCTACTTATGTGGTTAAAGATTGGTTGACCAATTTTTTGCTAAATCATGAGCCGTGATTTTCACATTTAATCAACCGCGAAGGAAGAAAGGGAAGAAGAAGGTAGGTAATAATGTATTTATTGGTAAAATGCGAAAGCTAGCAAAAGCAACTATATTTATTGCCTGTTTTTTGATGGCAGCAACTGTTGCTATTTGGGTAAACCAGTCAGCCAAATCTTTCGCCGTTACCAAAATAGATTTTATCGGCAGAGCAATATTTCCGACAGGTTCTCCGTTTCAGGGAACAGAAATTGGCGGACTTTCGGGCATTACTTATGATGCCGAAAAACAAGTTTATTATGCCATTTCTGATGACCGCAGCAGCAAGGCTCCGGCGCGCTTCTATACTCTCAAAATCAACTTGCAATCTGGTAAACTGGAAAAAGATCAAATTACTTTTACTGGTGTCACTACTTTATTAGATGAAAACGGCAAAGGTTTTCCTGAATTAAGTTTAGATCCTGAAGGGATAGCTTTTACTGGCAATAGCGTGTTTGTTTCTTCTGAGGGAGATGTCGATCGCCAAATAAATCCTTTTATCAAAGAGTTCTCCCTCGATGGTAAACTCCTAAAAACGCTGGCAATTCCAGAACTATTTTTGCCGAATGACAAGGGCACTAAGGGCATCCGCAACAATCTCGCTTTTGAAAGTTTAACTTTAACGCCCGATCGCAAATACCTATTCACCGCCACCGAAAACGCCTTGGTTCAAGATGGCGCTGTAGTTTCCCTGGAAACCGGGAGCCCGTGCCGGATTTTGCGCTACGATGCGGTGAGCGGCAATCCAGAAGCATCGTTTCTCTACATCACCGAACCGCTACCCGCTGGTGCGAATCCTGTGGGAAAATTAACTACTAACGGTTTAGTGGATTTATTGGCGATCGACGATAATCGGTTACTGAGTTTAGAGCGTGCTTTCTCCCTGGAAACCGGCACAACTATCAGAATTTTTGAGATTTCTCTGGAAAAGGGCGATCGTATTGAAGCACTCGAAAGCCTCAAAAGCCGTCTGGGCGAGCTTTCTCCCGCTCAAAAACGCCTGCTGCTGGATTTGGAAACGCTGAAAATTCCCCTAGACAACATTGAGGGGTTGACATTTGGCCCCGCCCTGGCGGATGCTAGCAGAGGTCTGATTTTGGTGAGCGACAACAACTTCAGTCCCCTGCAAGAGACTCAAATTTTGGGCTTTCAAATAAAAGTTCAAAAAACCTCTTGACAAAAGGTGAAGTTATAGGCATAATAGAAATTGTGCCTGAAAAAACGGCAAAACGAGGGACAGTAGTTCAATTGGTTAGAGCACCGCCCTGTCACGGCGGAAGTTGCGGGTTCGAGCCCCGTCTGTCCCGTTCAAAATACAAAATGTTCAGATTGCTGAAAAAAGCTATCGCAATTTCTTATTGATTATAAATCAATGGGTAGTTGAACATTTCACTACTCAATAAATGGGTAGAGATAGGGGAAGTCTCTGCATATCATCCCAAATCAGGTGATATATGGAGAATTTCCGTATATCACCCGCTTACAGGGAGATATGCAGAAACTTTCTGTAGAATTTAGTTTTTATGCTGCTGATTCCTCGGTGGGACGCGACCAAGAGCCTATCTGTTGGTCTTCATAGTTAAGTTGGCATGAGATTCTTGGTGCGGTGTTACTTTGAGATTGGTGGTGCGATTGCAGCAGTAGTATCACTCTATCTCTATCATTTATCTTCATTCTCAACCCATTGTCTGTAAGTCGGCATAAGACATAAGTACAGCGTTAACCACCAGAGATAGGCTAGTTGTGGTGTAAAGAATTGATTGTGACTAAATAAGCCATGACAAATCTCATTTCTGAGATTAGAACCCATTCGTTCAACGAGTAAACCCTTGAGAGTAAAAATTGTATTTTCATTCAAAATCTGCGTTAAATCAGGCACATCGAGCACTTTCTTGAGATTGTAATCATCCTGAATCATGGCAGAAGTGAGATGGGACGTAATAAAGTCGTTTTGCTTCAAAATATGACGCAAGGAGTTTTCTAGCTGTGGAATTAATAGATGTGCCGCAATTACTGGCTCTCCCTGTAAGCCAGCTAATAAACCTCTTGCATAAAGAGGTTCACGCCCTTTTGGAATAAATGGATTCTCAACAACGACAAAAGATAAATCTTCCAAATGCAGACTATGCTCAGAACAAATTTGATTGCAAGCAGGAACAATAAAATTTAGCGCATACCAGCTCTGATAGAAAGTAGCGATTCTAAACATTGAATTCTCTAAACTATCTTCGCCATCTCCACTAATAGCTTTTGTTTTTCCCTCTTCATCTATAAAAGCTGTTGGAATTAAATGAGAACTTTTATCTGCTTTTGCTTCTACCTGAATATCTGCCAGATCGCGAATTAGCTTGCATCCAAATGCCAGAGAGTACAGGGCATCACATAATGGCTTACCTCGCACAATATCTCTTGCTAGTTTTTGCATTTCAGGGTCATCAAACTTCTCTGGTTTAGCAATAGGAATAGTAACCATTAGAGACATTGATTCTCTCTGGTTATCAAGCATTTGTTTGTGTAAGTCTTGTATGCGATCGGAGGTATCTTGTTTTTTTCCAAACCTATCTTCAATCTTTCTGAAGGCTGCGATTGCATTTTTAAGTCTCCCAGCAGCTACAATGTAGGAATTAGGCTCATTTCTAACTAATGCCTGTTGAGCATACCAAACCTCAACTTCTGCAAGATTGAATCTTGCATTACGTTCAGCCTCTTTATCATTAGCTATCTTGTACCAATCGCTTTCTATCTGGCGGTACGCTATCTTCTGAAAAAAAGCTTTATGGTAGTCTTGAAAGTTTTCTGCAAAAACTGCCTTTTGAGCGGCAACTGCTGCATACTTTGCTGCATAGAGTGGAAGGTTGTTACTCTTAATAACACTGCGGCTTTTCCTTAAATACTCCTGAAGTACCTGCATTGCACTACCTGTTATAAACTCATTTTCTACAACTGCATAACGCTCTATAAGTTGCTCAATGTGAGAAATCACTATGCAGCGCATTTCTGTACTCTTCTTCCCATCAACTAGAGGGGCTAATTGTGCTGCTCGCTGTAGCCTTTCATCGCAAGTTTTCTGATTTTCTGTGTTTTCAAGATTTTTAGCAGCTTGAAGATATGACTCTACAGCCACTTTAGCCATCTGAATAGGTCTACTCCTTTCTGGATCTCGTTTACAACAAATCCAGAGGATATCAGCTATTCTTGCCCGCATTTCGGGCTCAATTACCCTGACAACTAACTCCCTTAACAAAGCGAGTTGATCGTCAGATAAAACCCCTAACATAGTCTCTGGTAAAATAGTCTCTTCTAAAGTAGAGGTACTATTCAATCCAAAAGGCTCCATGAAAACAGAGGTAATTTCACTCAAAAATTTGAAAATTTCTTGCCCTAGCGTGTCACCAGATAATTGATAGGCTTTGGCTTTCGCTTGAAATTTATCGTAGTAATTCCAGCATTCATTAGGGTTTGCTCGGTCTAGTATCTCTGTCCATTGATACCTCTCAAAGTCTTCTGCATTCAACAATGGGACAGCCTTAAATTGTGACATAGCGTAGGTTGTCAGTTATTGATTAAAGTTAAAGATAATCTATCTAGCTTACCTCTTGTAGTGCATTGTAACATAAAATTTGAGTCCGCGTTCGCGAGCGCAGCGGACTGACCCAAGCCTTTGGTAGAGTTCCAAAAGTTATGTGCCGCCACTTATCTTGGTCGTTGTACCACCTGAGTTATCGGTGAGGGTGTAGTACAAGGTGATCCGTAAAGCCTTAAAGTTAAGCCAGTGTGAGGTTGTAGCCGATTCTCCCCCCACCCCCATCAACGACTCCTAACATTTATCCCCCTTTCCTACAACTTTCCTCACAAGTTCCCCACAATCTTTGCCTATAATTAAATTTAAAGATCGACTCCCAGCAGCGCTCAAAGGTGCGAGGAAATAAAGGGTCGGGCGATCTGATATGTCAAAACCAGGACGATGGGGACGAGAATCGGAATAGCAACTAGCAATCCCCATTTGCCAAACCCAAGTTTTTGACCGTCCGATTTGAACAGGAAAATCACAGCCGCAATTCCCATAAGTATCCAGAGGCCGCCGAAGCCCATGAAGACTGTATAGCCTACATCTTGCATTTTTTTTGACCTTTAATAGTAGTCCATCTTTAAGGTTAGTTGCAGTCTGTTTCTGCTGACATCTTCTGATAGACCGATCGCACTTATTAAATATGACTCATTTTGAGTTGGGTTGGCAGCGGCCCTGACTTTCGCACTCGATCCGCTGAGTTCGATCGCTCATAATTGTTGCTAAATCCGGCCTTCCCGTCAGCTTCAGCCGCCAGTCTGCCCAAATTCCGTACAGCCAATTGGCGATCGCCCCGATCACTGGTAACTTAGTAACTGCATAAATCCATCCCATCCCTAAAATCTCGTAGGTTCGGCGAAAAACCTCTACATTTTTAATTGCCGTACCGTCGGGTAATATCGCGTGAATCCGCCCCATCGCCGTTTCGTAGTCGATTCCGCCGTGGGCCTCCGGGTTGTAGCCATCATCCGCGATATCCACAAACGACACTAAACCTCGCCCCGCGTCGCGTTTTTTCAAGAAATTAACCTCCCGCACACACAGAGGACATTCACCGTCGTACAGCAACTCAATCTGCCAAGCAGGCGCAGCAGGCTCGGGTGAGGGCGCCACAGATTCGGAAAACTCAGTTTTAGCAGCAGACATAGGGAAATATATTTTAATGTCGTCGATCGCACACAAACATTTTACAAGGATAAATATTTATCAGGTGGGCCTTGGGTACTCCTAAAGCAGTTATTTGTGCTGTGAAAAATAGTCCCAAAGGTGAATCCAGTCTTGGCCACCCGCAAGCTAATATCATCAAGATGCCTTCTCCTGCCTTGCCGGAGACTTTACGCCCGATCGCTCGTTAGCTCCGCGATCCCAAGGAAAGCCCTCGAAGACGATCGCCTATTATCAAGCAATTCGAGGCAAAGCACCTGCCAAGCACAACTATTAAGTCGGCAACAAAATATAATAAAATTTGAAGTCTTAAACATCAGCTATTCGCCCAACCAGCAAATCGCCCCCAATCTAAAAGCAAAAATCTACATGAATGTCAGAGTCCGTCTAGCCCCCAGTCCCACCGGAAACCTACACATCGGTACCGCCAGAACCGCCGTATTCAACTGGCTGTTTGCCCGCAACCAAGGCGGCAAATTCATCCTGCGGGTAGAAGACACAGACGTAGAACGTTCTAAAAGCGAATACACCGATAACATCCTCGAAGGCCTCACCTGGCTGGGTATGGAGTGGGACGAAGGCCCGAGTTTTCAGTCACAGCGTCTGGAAATATACCGCCAAGCAGTCCAAACCCTTCTCGACAATGGACTCGCCTACCGCTGCTACACCACGTCGGAAGAACTCGACGAAATGCGGGAAGCACAAAAAGCCAACAAACAAGCCCCCCGCTACGACAACCGGCACCGCAACTTGACAAGCAAAGAGCGCGCAGCTTTTGAAGGCGAAGGGCGACAAGCTGTGATTCGGTTTATCATCGACGACGATCGCACGATCGCTTGGAACGACATGGTACGCGACACCGTAACCTGGAAAGGTAGCGACCTCGGCGGCGATATGGTGATTGCCCGTGCATCCAGCGGCGGCGTCATCGGCCAACCCCTCTACAACCTCGCCGTAGTTGTCGATGACATCGACATGGGCATCACCCACGTCATCCGCGGCGAAGATCACATCGGCAATACTCCGAAACAAATATTGCTCTACGAAGCTTTGGGCGCGACAATCCCAGAATTTGCCCACACGCCGCTGATTTTAAACTCCCAAGGACAAAAGCTTTCTAAACGCGACGGCGTAACCTCGATTTCTGACTTCAAAGATATGGGCTACCTGCCCGAAGCTTTAGTTAATTACATGACTTTGCTCGGTTGGACTCCGCCGGATTCAACGCAGGAAATATTTACACTGTCGGAAGCAGCAGAATTATTTACATTCTATCGAGTCAACAAAGCCGGTGCAAAATTTGATTGGGATAAACTCAATTGGCTAAACAGTCAATACCTGCACAAAATGCCAGTGCCGCAATTGACAGATTTGCTGATACCTTATTGGTGGCAGAAAGGCGGTTATGAGTTTGACTTGGAGGCCGATCGCCCCTGGCTCGAACAAATAGCTGCTTTAATCGGCCCGAGTCTCGTTCGCTTAACCGACGCTGTGGATATGTGTAAGGTTTTCTTCTCCACCACGGTGGAATACGAAGAAGAAGCACTCGCACAATTGCAGCAAACAGGGGCTGCACAGGCTTTACAAGCAGTTGTAGAAGCGATGGAAAGTCATTCATCCCTGACATCAGCGGAAGCTCAGAAAATCACTAAAAAGCTCAGTAAAGAGAAAAATCTTAACAAAGGGCTAATTATGCGATCGCTCAGAGCCGCTCTGACAGGTGCAATGCACGGCCCCGACCTGATAGAATCTTGGGTAATCCTTCACCAGCGAGGAACGGCTAAAACCCGTTTGCTTGATGCCATTAGCAACTTGAATTTGCCTGGTGTTGGTGTGGCGGCCGAAACTCCAACCCCAGAACAGCAAAACGCGGAAACTGCAACCGAAACTTCTGTCGCACAACAGCCGGCAGCGTCCGTTTCACCAGCCGAAATACCGACTTCAGAACCAGAGGTTTCAGCAGTCGAAATATCGGCTCCTGAAGCAGTGGCGGCGTCCGTTTCAGCAGTCGAAATACCGACTACAGAAACAGGCGAAGTGTCGGCTCTTGAACCAACCGACGGGGAGGTTGCAGCAGTCGAAATACCGGCTCTTGAAACAGCCGCAGCAGCAGTTGAAAAACCTGCCGCCAACCAGCAAAAAACTATTGCGAGTGGAGAAATGACTTCATCAAACGAACCAGAAACAACCGTTATCATCACCGAAATTCCTGCCGGAAATGAAGCAGACAGTTCAAGCGGTACAACAAAAGTCATAATTACCGAAGAACCGCCAAGTCAGGGCCAGCAGATCAAAGAACAAATTATCTCAATTTTGTCCGAGTTTCCCGCTTACATCGGCAGCTTTTACGAACAGTACAAAAGTCCCTTGACTGTTATCGGTGTAATTGTAGCCTCGATTGTCTCTTTGAAAGTGCTTTTGGGCGTAATAGACGAACTCAACGACATCCCCCTGCTAGCACCCACATTCGAGCTAATTGGTATCGGATACACCGTGTGGTTTGTCTACCGCTATTTGCTGCGATCGTCCAATCGGCAACAATTAGGTCAAGAAATTCAAGCATTGAAAGAACAAGTTTTCGGCAAAAAGTCCTAAAATTTTGCTGGTAATTTGTTGAATTTGTGCCCGACATTGATAACTTTAAATAAGTTGTTAGTGTCGGGTTTTTAAATGACTAATGATTGTTGACTGTTGACTGTTGACTGTTGACTGTTGACTACTGACTACTGACTACTGACTAATGACTAAACCCCAGTCGCAGTAAACGCCGCCCAATAATAAGGATTGGCAAAAGGATAGGGTTTGCGGTTGCGAATTTGCTGCAAAGATGCCTCCGCAATCAGGCGAGAACTTTGAGAAAGCCGATCGAACATTTGCGAAATTTGAGGTTGAAAATCCGCCAGCAACACCTCCAATTCCTCGCTAGTCAAATCCCGCAGCCACCTTTGAGCGTCCCCCAGTGCGATCGCCACATCTCCCACCTGCAACCGAGAGAACCGTCCCAGATTTTCATAAAACTTGCTCGTCAGCAGCAGCGTAGAAACATCGTTCACCTTCCAAAGACTGCTAACCACACTAGACGTGCCAGCATACAACAAACCCGCCGACAAACCCACAAAATCTCCTCCAGCACCGCTAACTCCGCCAGCGGCAATTTCGCAACCAGATAAAGTAACTAAAAAATATTGCCTAAAATCCAGATTAAAAATTTCCTCCAAACTCAGAGAATCATTTCTCAAAAACACTGCGGATTTCAGTGGCCAAGCCAAATTAAGCAAACTCAAACAAGCAAAGTGAGCGCATTTTTTATGCTGCAACTGCCCTATTTTCTGCGGCAAATTCCCATTATTAGCAGACATTTCTTGGGAAAAAGCCTCTTTAATTGCCGGCTTATGGCGCACAACTTCTGTACTGGCAAAATACTGGGAAATAGTGCCGATTTCAATGTTGCTGTAGAACGCATCTCTGGTGAAAGTTGGAATTGCCAAAAGCTGCTGCAAACCGGGTTTGTACCGACCAATAGCCGCTCCGTGTGCACTTTGTCTCAACAGCAATAGCTGACAGCTAGGAGCATAGCGAATTCCTCCGGGAAATCGATCGATCAAATAAGCAGCAGGCGCTGCAACGTCGCCAAAAGACGAACTTTGAGAAAAATCCGAAAGGCTGTAGGTTTCCACATCAAAACCGCTGCGATCGCTCCACCCAGACCTAAAAATTCCCCCACCATCCTCAAACCCGTCTCTCCCCGCCAAAGGCAAAGCGTGGAGTGGCAAAGCGTGCAAAAATCGGTGCGGCACAAAAATCAGCCGATCGCAATTGTCGGGAATCAGCGCCACCACTCGATCAATTTCCAGCATCGTAGCCAAGCGTTTGAGGCGAGTCGGGAGATGATTGATCCAGCGACCTTTTTGTTCAGAATAAGCGGTGAGGTACTCCTGGCCCCAACTTTCGGCAGCCAAAGCATTTTCCGACGAACACAGGTGAACGGCGGGATATTGTGCACTCTTTACCACCACAAAAGCAACCAGCAACTCCCCCAAACTCGCCCACACCACAGCAGCGCAATTGTCATCAGGCAACAATTGGCGAATTTGCTCGAAAGCGATCGGTTCAACTTTGTGAGCTAGGCTGAAGAAAGGATCGTTTGCCTGCACCTCCCGTGCAATCAACCTATCAAACTGCTTCCACAATTGATTTAAGTGCATGAAGTCCGAGTTCGACAGCAGAGAACCGCTGTTCAAACCTGGGCTATCGCCCTCAGAAATCAAAGTCGTGTTGGGATCAGGTTCTCCCTCTTCTTGGTGCTGCTGTTCCCCCGCTATTTCCAGTTGCAGCGACTCCAACTCGCTTCGCACCCCTGCGGGAATTTCGGCTTTCGGAGTCAAGTGGCATTTAACCAGCAGTTCTACCAAATTCCGATTTTTGTGGCGTTCGGCGTATTCCAGAGCCTTAGCGTAATATTCAGGTTGGGTGGCGCCGAGTTCCAGGCAAACTTGCACCAGGCATTTATAGAGTGCAGCCCAGGTGCGGGTTAATTTGACTTTTGCGGTACTCGTCTGTGAAGCGTAGCTATCCCGTAGGGAATCGCCAAAATCGACTGTATCAACCCCAACTTCGCTACGCAAGAATTCCACAGTATCGACAGCAGCAGTAAAAACCCCGTAGGCGCGAAGCAAGTCGCCTCGAACTCGGTAAGCTTGACCCAAATAAAATAAAATTTCAGCCCAGCGGTGGGGATAGGTTTCGCGAGTGTAGACTTGGGTGGCGTTTTGATAGCAGCCGATCGCGCTTTCCATGTGGGACAAGTTTTCCGCCTCGGTCAGTTGCGAATAAGCCCTGCCGAGATAAATTTGCAGCATGGCCCAGCGGTTGGGATATGCCTGCCTGGTGTAGACTTCGCCCGCATTTTGATAGCAGGCGATCGCGCTTTTGAGGTTGCGGTTTTTTTCCCCTTTCAGGTGTTCGCAGAAAGCGCGGCCGAGGTAGGCACACAGGATTGCCCAACGTTCGGGAGTTTTTTGGCGGTTGCAAAACAGCAAAGCATTTTGATAGCAGGCGATCGCCATTTCCATATTTTCGGCTTTTTCCCCTTTCACCCGCCGACTGTAGATCCTACCGAGGTAAGTTTGGATCGAAGCCCAGGCTTCGGGAAATTTGATGCGGGTGTAGACTTGTAAAGCATTTTGATAGCAGGCGAGCGCCATTTCCAAATTTTCCACCGGATCGCCTTTGATGCGATCGACAAACACCCGGCCCAAGTTCCTTTGAGTCGTCGCCCACTGCAGCGGAAAAGCTTCCCGAGTCCGCACCTGCAAAGCTCTCTGATAGCACGTAACCGCGTATTCGAGATTTTCAGCTCGGTTGCCCTGCAGCAACTCGCAGTAAGCATTTGCCAAATTATTTTGAGTGGTGGCCCAACGCCGGGGAAACACCTTGCGGTTGTAGACTTGCAAAGCATTGTGGTAGCAAGCGACGGCCAGTTCCAGATTTTGGGATCGGTTGCCCTGCAGCCGGCGGCTGTAAGCACGGCCGAGATTGTTTTGAGTGCTCGCCCACTCTTGCCCGAAAGCCTCGCGGCTGCGAACTCGCAGCGCGTTTTGATAGCAGGAGATCGCGTGTTCTAGATTGTCTGCCGGATCTCCCCTGAGACGCTCGCTGTAAGCGTTGCCCAGATTATTTTGCAGCGTCGCCCACTGTTCCGGGTACTGTTCGGGCGTGCGTACTTGTAGGGCATTTTCAAAGCAAGCGATGGCCTGTTCGATATTTTGAGCCTTATCACCTCTGGGGCGATCGGTGTAAGCGTTGCCCAGATTGTTTTGCATCACCGCCCATTCTTGGGGAAAGTCTTTGCGGGTAAACACCTTAGCAACTGTTTCGTAACCGGCAATTTCGATTTCCAAGTTATGAGCCTTGCTGCCGAGGGGAAACCGCCCAATTTTGTTGCTCAGATTGCCGATTAAGGCTGCAATGCGCCTAGTCTCTGATTCTTTGGCAGCAGAGAACACCAAATTGGCCCAGTGGCGCAGCAGTTCTGCGAAATTCTGGTCGAGTTTGTCTAAATTGTTTCTCAGCAGCGAGTACAGGTGCTGCGAATCAGCGTCGCGCGCGACTGCTTGCAATACTTCTGCTAAAAAAGCCAGATATGCTGCTCCCGTTGCAGGCAATTTATAATTCCCCTTTGCAGATTCTAAGGGTGCGATCGCCCTTTGGAAAAATTTTGCAGCTTTGAGCAAGCTTTCTCGCGTCAGTGCCACTTCTTCTAAATAAAGCGTTTGCACGAACTCAAAGTCGATCGACTTTGGGTTCGTCCTCAAAATCAAATCTATTCCTGAGTCCCCAGGATTTTCCAGCAGCGCTTGGAGCATATTAACATCTGTTTTGCGACGCTGTTCGTCCATCGTGCATTCCGCCAAACTATTAACCATAGGAGCGCTGCTTCCCTGCAACCAAGTGAACTACCCACCCCTAAATCGTAGTACCGAATATAGTAGGGGCTTCTGTACTCATAGGCGAGTGCCTTAGCGGAGACTTTCGTCCCAGCTTTGGTCTTACCTCGCATCCTAAAGCAGAAACGGCTGAACCTTCCGCCTTTAGTATTTTGATACCTTCTGCTTTCATCTTTATCGCTGCGTTCCCCTCCCGATCATGGTCAGTAGCACAGTGAGGACAAGTCCATTCCCTCATATCTAAGGGCATCTCGGTCATTTTATCGAAACAATTAGAACAGAGTTTGGAACTGGAAACCCCTCTATCAATCTCGACTAAGTTTCCGCTTTTGCGTTCCCACTTGTAGGCTAAGAAGTTTGTAAAACTTTCCCAAACCTCCTCTGATATTGCTTTCGCCAACTTGGAATTGCGAATTATGTCCCAGAAATGAAATTTTTCTACTATGACCGCGAGGCGATCGCTGACCAACTTATAACTAAGTTTATGTAGAAGAAAGTCTTGCCACGAATTCCTCAACCGTTCGCATACCTTGGTCACAGCTTTTATATATTTGTATTCAGAATTACTTTTTTTCTGCAAGTCTGTTAACTTTTGCTGCTTGCGCTTCAAGTTCTTCTCGTGCTTGGCCAAATGCTTAGCATTAAAGTCATATTTAGATTTTTTTTCATCATCGGGGACAATAGCAAAGTATTTCACTTCTAAATCAATGCCCGCAATCCTACCTTTTTTTGTTGTCTGGTTTTCAGCTTGAATTTCAGTCAGTATAGATGCAAGATATTTCCCTGAATATTTTTTACTAATAATTGAATTAGGAATTTTACCCTCACTTAATCTATATCTATTTATTTGGGGCTTCGTTATTTCGCTATACCGGAAAATTCTAGTATCCGCTACCCATGTGACGGTTTGAGGATACTGAAATGACTGTTTTTTCTCTTGAGATGGGAACTTATAAAAACCAGCCAATCTATCAAAAAAAAATTTGTAGGCAGTGGTTAAATTGAGCGTAGTTAATTCCCAAAATTTGCTGTAAAACTCACCTAACCCTCCACTTTTATCGATTTTTTTGAGAGTCGGTAAAAGTGTGTTGAACCCGAAGCAGCCACGTCCTTTACCAGTTTTTTTATAAACTTCAATTGATTTATTTAGACCATAATTAGACCACCAACGCGCCCACCCCAAAGTTGAAGCTACTTGTATTTGTTGATTTTGGGTAGGATACAAACGAACTTGGATAGCCTTGTGTAGCAATCAACATCACCTCCTTGGTTCTTCTATTCTCTCACAATATACAGTTGATTATCAAAGCATTACGAAAAAATTTTGTGACGAAGATTACATATTTTCTCTCTTGAAAGCGATAAGCAAAATTACTTGAGGATGCAATCGTCCTCACCTGCCCTTCCCACTATAACGGTACTCGGTTTAGTGGGAAGGGGGCGAAATAGTTAAACCAGGATTCACCAGTCCCAACAGATACGCAGATAGCGAAACTAGCACCTACGATCGCTAATAGTATGATTTTGCGCGTGCCTCTTGAGTAAAATCGCGGTTAAAGGCGCTGTCACCCTGTGGGGGCGGGTTTCACAGGCCTTTATAAAATTGACAAACCCGCCCCGACAGACTTGCAGCGGGACGGGTTTACTTTTACCCTTATGGGACTTAGGCTAAGAAACCCCGTTTCTGGGAAACTCTTGGGTTTAGTAACGAGAAATCTCGAAAGAAACCCGGTTTCTGAGGAAGAGTGTGTCTTGGACTAAGTGAGTTATCTAGGATATGGCGCGAGTTGCAGCGCTACAGCTAACAAAAATCAACTCAGTAAATTTTACTGTACCGCTTGAGAGCGCAAGGCTGATTCCACTGCCTGCAGAGCTCGATCGACTTCAGCAGCAGTGACAATCAGCGGCGGGACAAATCTCAGCACTTTCGGCCCTGCGGGAACCAACAAAACTCCTGCGGCGATCGCAGATTTGACAATATCAGCGGATGTAAGTTCGATGTCAGCTTGCAATTCCATCCCGACAATCAAACCCCAACCGCGCACCTCAGCAATTAAATGCGGATATTCAGCCGCCAACTTGTTGAGGCCTGCTTTCAACTGTTCCCCGCGCTGCTGCACGTTTTCTAGAAGGTTTTCCCGTTCCAAAGTTTGGCACACACACAAAGCTACAGCGCAAGCAAAAGGATTGCCGCCGAATGTGCTGGCGTGACTTCCCGGTTCAAATACATCGCAGGAAGATTTGCACAGCATAGCGCCGATCGGGATACCGCCGCCCAATCCTTTGGCAGACGTAAAAATATCCGGTTCAATGCCGAGGTTTTCGTAGCCCCAGTATTTGCCGCTGCGTCCCATCCCGACTTGCACTTCGTCGAGAATTAGCAAAATGCCTTTTTCGTCGCAAATTTCCCGAATTCGCTGGAAGTAGGCGAGATCTCCGGGGCGAACTCCGCCTTCGCCTTGCAGCGCTTCCAGCATAATTGCAGCTACTTGGCGTTCGTCTTTGTCGAGTTGCTCGATCGCCGTTTCGATCGCACTAATATCGTTATAAGGCACGTAGTGAAATCCCGGCACCAAGGGGCTAAAACCCTTCTGGTATTTAGGCTGTCCCGTTGCCGTAATTGTCGCCAAAGTCCGCCCGTGGAAACTCGCAACGGCGGTAATGATTGTCGGATTCGAGATATTTAATTTTTCGTGGGCGTATTTGCGGGCGAGTTTAATTGCCGCTTCATTAGCTTCCGCGCCGGAGTTGCAAAAGAAGGCTCTGTCCGCGCAAGAATGGTCTACAAGCCACTTCGCCAGCTCGCCCTGTACGGGGATGTAATAAAGGTTAGAAACGTGGTGTAGGGTCTGAATTTGCTGAGTTACCGCTGCAACCATTGCCGGGTGGGCGTGTCCCAGAGTGCAGGTAGCAATACCGGCCACAAAATCGAGATATTCGCGGCCCTCGGTATCCCAAACGCGGCAGCCGAGGCCCCGTTCTAGGGCGATCGCAAAACGCCCGTAAGTTGTCATTACATAGCTGTCGAAGCTTTCAGAACTGAAGGGACTGGCTTCGGCTTGCACGCTTGGTTCTTTTAATAAGGTTTCTGGACTCACGAATCGCTCCTTAACACATAATATGTAGACCTCGATTGTACGGTAAAAATCCAGGTTAGCGGTGCAGGCTGTTAGTTTTGTCATAAAATCATAACAGTAACTTCAATTAATCCCTCACAAATCTACTGATGAGTTATTACATTTCTCCTAACTTTCTCGATAAAGTTGCGGTGCACGTCACTAAGAACTTTTTAAATTTGCCCGGAGTAAGAGTCCCCCTAATTTTGGGAATTCACGGCCGCAAAGGAGAAGGCAAAACTTTTCAAACCGAACTGGTTTTTCGGCGGATGGGCTTTGAACCGGTGATGATATCTGGTGGGGAATTAGAAAGCCCGGATGCAGGAGATCCGGCGCGTTTAATTCGCTTGCGCTACCGGGAAGCGGCGGAGCAAATTCGCGTGCGCGGCGAGATGTGCGCCATCTTTATTAACGATTTGGATGCTGGTGCTGGCAGGTTCGATACTACTACTCAATATACTGTCAATACTCAGATGGTCAATGCGACTCTGATGAATATTGCTGATAATCCAACTAATGTGCAGTTACCGGGAAGTTATGACAGTACGCCTCTGCACCGAGTGCCGATTATTGTCACGGGAAATGATTTTTCTACGCTTTACGCGCCGCTGATTCGCGACGGGCGGATGGAAAAGTTTTATTGGGAACCCAGCCGGGATGATAAAATTGGCATTGTTGGGGGAATTTTTGAGTCAGACAAATTGTCAAAAACCGATATTGTGGCGTTAGTCGATAATTTTGCCGATCAGGCGATCGACTTTTTTAGTGCTCTGCGATCGCGCATTTATGACGAACAAATCCGCGAATTCATTCACAAAGTAGGAATCGAGCGAGTTTCCAAGCGTTTGGTAAATACTTTGGAAGCAGCGCCCGATTTCCATAACCCGAATTTCAGCCTCGCTCATTTATTAGAAATGGGCAGTTTGATGGTGGGTCAACAAAAGCGGATTCAGGAAATGCGCTTAGTAGATGAATACAACCAATCGCGCCTGTTTAACGTTCAAGGAACGCCCAATGCCCCTGCTGCTGCGCCCACGCAAAGTCAATTAAACGACCCCTCCTCGAAATATTATAAGGCTTACGAGGAGCCAAGTTCTGAAGTGGGTAACGGTCATGCGGCGCGGCTGAGTTCCGAGGTATTGGAACAAGTAAAGCAGTTGTTAGCAAGAGGCTGCAAAATTGGCATGGAATATGCAGATAATCGCCGATTTAAAACTGGTTCTTGGCAAAGTTGCGCGACGATTAAAACTGAACAAGAAAAAGATGTGGTTGCATCTTTAGAAACTTGTTTGGCGGAACACGGCGGCGAATACGTGCGGCTGATTGGTATCGATCCAAAAGTCAAGCGACGGGTAGTTGAAACAATTATTCAGCGGCCGCAGGGTTAAAGTTAAAGCAGTCCGCCAGGGAATGAATTCCCTGTCTAATAGCTAAAGTCCTCTGAAGAGGACTAATGAGTTTAAAAATTTTTATTCTCATATCATGTCCGGTCGAGCGATAGCGATTTTTGTAGGGGCGGGTTCACCAACAATACCTGCCAATAATTGACCATCTCAAAAACCCGCCCCGACCGGGATATTATGGTTAATCGATCGGACATGATATAATGAGTTTAAAAATTTTTATTCTCAGTCCTCTTTAGAGGACTTTAGCTTTGAGGCAGGGGTTTCAACCCCTGTCGGACTGTCGGACTATCGGTTTAACGTTAAGTTGACACCAATGAACACTGTTGTGTCCCTACAGGCAATATCTTCTTACTCTCGCCGTAGACTACAGGACAGACAGAGATTATGCAAACCAGCGGCGAATTAATTCAACTTGGAAACGGTAGCCCTCACTAACTTCCTCAATCAATTCGCGTTGCAAAAGTAAATTGAGAGCATCGAATTTATTGGAAAAGTGTTGCAAAATAGTTGATCGGCTGACTATTGCCCCTTCTCCTTGTGCTGCCAAAAACTGCAAAATAGCTAATCCTGCTGCATCTGCTTGATTGCTTTGAATATCGGCAAAAAAGAAACTGCCAACACTTAAAGCCTCTGGTATTGCTGCTTCTACATCCGCTAAAGTTGCCAGTCGGCGGATAGATGGGTTTTGCTCGTTTTTTAGTGCGATAATTTCAGCGCAGAGGAGTTGTATTAGGAAAGGGTGACAGCGGGTGAGTTGCAAGACTCGCTCAACCGCATTGGGTTCGTAACGCAGGGTAAAATCTTTGACTGGTTGCTCAATTAGTTGACGCGCTTCGGGTTGTTTCAGGTAGCTGATATGAACGACTTGGACATTGATTAAATAGCTAGCCCAACGCTGAAATTCTTCTATTGTATGGGAACCAGCTAGCAGCACTTTGAAGCGGGGACGATGTTGAATCAGGTGACGCAACATTCCCAGAACATCCTCCCGATCAAAGCGTCCTTTTGTGATGGCATTATCTAGCGCCTCGAATTCATCGAAGGCAAGCAGGGCAATATTTTGTTGTAGGGCTTCTTCTACTTCGTCCAGCCATTCATCAAAGCGGGTGAAAGGGTCATCTTGCAGTGTTTCGCGCTTAAGAGATGGGAGAGTGAAGGCACTTTGGCGCTGGGCTGAGTTTGCCATACTCCGGGCGATATTGTAGAGAAAACCAGCATAATCACTCGCTGATGAAACTGGCCCTTGTAAGTCTACAAACATGGGAATGATAGTGCTGGGTAGCAAGCGTCCCAAATTGTTGAGGAGGGATGTTTTGCCCATGCGCCGCTGTCCGTAGAGTAGCAAGGGAAGGCGGCGGCGGTCTAGCAGTAATTGCTCGATGCGCGTACTGATGTAAGTTCCACTTAAGTCAACGGGTTTGACAAAGATTTCCTGTTGTTCTGTCAGGGGTACGCCGATTATATAAGGGTTGTCGATTTCTTGTCGCAGTTCGACAACTTCTGCTAGTTCCCGCACATAGTCAGTGACAATTTCATACCAACTGGTAGCAATGGGGCGAAAGCGTACTGCATATTTGTCACCACTGCGGGTCAATTCTCGAATTAAACTGTTTAATTTTTCTGCTACTGCACTGAGGGCTAAACGCTGGTTGTAAGGACTTTGCTGGTTGAGGGCTGCATCTACGTCTTGGCTGATATAACTGAAGCTATTCAGTAGGGCGCTGACTGGACTGTTTAATTCGCCGATCGATATACTGTGGTGAGCGTTACTTATGGTTGTTACGTCTGCACAAATTTCTAGCCTTTGTACATCCTGTTTAATCTTTGTGAGCCGATCGGACGATCGCCGATAGCTAGTATATCCCAAAAATATAAGTAAAAATGCACAAATGAGTGCAAATATATAAAACATTAAAATATGAGCGAGCAATAAATTAATGCAGCTCGCTAAAATTGGTGTGTTACATTTGCGTTAGGGAAAAAGAGAATAGAGTGCCCAGTACGGTTAGACTCTGGACACCCACGCTCCCCCTGAACATTACCCTGGAGCTACCGTTCAGAAGCCTTGATCAAACTTTTGAAGGAAAACTCGATGAGTATTTTTTATCGACTACTCTTGGCTGTTGCTTTGATGGCCTGCGCCATATTGAATGACGTACCTTTTAATGATCCAGTCGTGTTTCCCGTTATCATCCAATTACTCATGCCTATGGAGGACAGGAGCAAGGGCAAGGATGAGGACAAGCATGAATAGCAACAGTGTGAATCGTTGAACTACTTTTTTTAATCAAGAACAGCTAAGTAAGGTGACAACTTACTTGGCTTTTTTGTTTTAAACGACTATATCGCTTTAAACGAATACAGTCTGTTTACGTCAACTGTTTACGTCAACTGTTTACGTCAACTGTTTACGTCTATACATATCTGTATAGTACATTAAGACGTGATTGAGTTAAAGGTTGAGCAAAGTTGATTTATGGCTGACTTATGGATGATTTAGGAGTGACTTTTGGTAAACAATTAAATGCT
Source organism: Microcoleus sp. B13-B6 (assembly GCF_036705405.1). NCBI lineage: Bacteria > Bacillati > Cyanobacteriota > Cyanophyceae > Oscillatoriales > Microcoleaceae > Microcoleus > Microcoleus sp. B13-B6. The sequence continues at coordinate 63,876 of NZ_JAUBUJ010000016.1, read as the reverse complement.
TGCATAAATTAGCTCGCCCAAGACCGATTACCAGCCCCCCACAGGCAAGATCCCGTTTCAAATTTAAGGGCAAATTAGTTTTCATGGCATTTACCTTTTAAAAATCAGCGAATGGCTCTATGTGTTGTAAACCTTCTTCACGCCAATTATCCTCAGTTTCCCCATCTTCCAGGCTAAATAATCGTTCTCGACAAAGGATTTGCAGCGGCAGAGGCCAGCATTTACTTTGATTCAAAATCCACTCGACATCCTCATCAGGAAAAGGCATGGGCGAACTGGCTATCAACTCCCGCGCTTCGGCTGCAGTCATAGCTCCCAGAGTTGTGGTATATCCAAAGATATTGAAAAAAGGCGAACTATGTCCGGTGCTACGCGCTAATTCCATTGGTGATTCAGAAGTTGCCAAAACAAACCCTAAATTTCCATTTGTTTGGTTAGTCGCCAAAGAGCGCAAACTCTCCCAAAACCCATCATCTAATTCGGGACAGCGTTGCAATCCTGCGCCAATTTCATCTAATAGGATGACTGTAGGCTGACGTAAATTACTGCTAACCACATCCATAAATTTATCTAAATCGCAAGGGTTAGGTACTGACATTTTTAGGGATTCTAAAATGTAGCGCAGCAGCCCTTCCCGACTCTGCCGTCGCGCATCTTGAAAATCTACGAAAATCCAACGATAGTTTTCTGGATGGGGCAACCAGTCAGATTTTTGACCGGGACGCAACTGTTCTGTTGGGGTGGTGGTAATATTTTTTAAGTAGTGCAGCAAAGAAGTCTTGCCACTGCGCCTCTTGCCGATAATGGCAGCATTTTGCAGGGGACGGCGTTTCAGTAAGTCGAATAGGCGTTTTAGTTCTTTCTGCCGCCCGAAAAAGTGATGCGGATGGGTGATGGGAGTTCCAGTGATGAAAGCTGAGGTTTCCTCGAAGATAGGCTTAGGGATAGTTTCGTCTATATGTACGATATTTCTCCACTCATACCCCAATCTCCCGCTAATTTCCTCAAAATTTCTATAATCAACAGGTTTACCCGTCAGAAAGCTCTTGACGGTGGATAGGGAAATTTCTAATTCTTCAGCCAAAGCCTTCTGAGTCGGAAAGCCGTTGCGTCCTAAAGCCGATTTGACTTGTTCGATACACCCTGGAGAAACTTTGAGCGATCGCCCCATGATGCCTTTAGAGAAAATTACTAATTTAGATTATAGGTTCGATCTCAACTACAAGTCAACTCGCTCAACCTTTTTGCTCAACCCTGAACTCACGTTAAATTTAGAGAACGATGGTCGATCGTCCTCTGATGATTCTTCCAAGATCGCTCGTCGTTGGGAGATGATTCAAGATAGTTGGCGTTAAGCTCGTTTTAGTTCTAACGCAACTTTTGGATTCATCATCACCAGCGCTTTAGTCAATATTTTAGGCATCGGACTGTTGTTTTCTGGAAAAGTCACAGAAGGCTCAGTTGCCACCGCTGGCGGATTAACATCAAATATTGTGAGCGTTGGGTTACTCAAGTTTACAAAAGAAACGAACGACAGACTCGATCGCCTAGCCAAAGAATTCAAAGACGACAATTAAACAAAAATAGTCAAAGTAGGGTGCGCCTTCCGCACCTGACAAATTCAACTAATACGCACCTGACAAATTCAAATTAAATTCTGCAAAAATTTATCAAAGGTTGCGCGATCGGGCATAGCACCTTGAGCACCCACTTTAGTTGTGCACAGAGCGCCCGCTGCTGCGCCCCACCGCACCGCCTCCGACAAGGACAGACCGGCATCTAATGCAGAGGCTAACCCGCCGTTAAAAGCATCGCCAGCAGCCACAGTGTCGATCGCCTCCACAGCAAAAGCCGGTACAAAAAAGGTTTCATCCGCCGTAACAGCAACAGCCCCGCGATCGCCCAACTTGACAATAACATTCTTGACCCCACGATCCTGCAAGTGTTTGGCAGCTACAATCGCTGTTTCGGTGTCATTCACCCGAAAACCGACTAACTGGCCCGCTTCCACTTCATTCGGCGTGATAATGTCAATTAGCGGATAAAGTTCGATCGGCAAATCCGCCCTAGCCGGTGCTGGATCGAGAATAACTCGCACCCCGGCTTGACGAGCAGCTTTCGCAGCTTTTTGGACAATTTCCAGGGGAATTTCTAACTGTAACAGCAAAGATGTAGCTGCTGTTAAAAGTTTTTTGAGACGTTCTATCTCGGCTTCACCGACATTGTTATTCGCGCCCGGAATCACAATAATATTATTTTGACCTGTCTCGTCTACCGCGATAATTGCCACTCCTGAATGAGTGTTTTGGTCTATTAATACATTGTCGGTACTTAAACCATAAGATTGTAAATTTGTCAATAATTCTTCAGCAAATTTATCGTTGCCGACGCGACCGATGATGTGGGTGGAAGTGCCGAGACGGGCGGCGGCGACGGCTTGATTTGCTCCTTTGCCACCGCCGGCCGTGAAAAAATTGCTACCGATGATAGTTTCGCCTGGTTGCGGCAACCGGGGAGTTTTTGCTGCTAGGTCGATGTTGATACTACCGAATACGATAATGGTCATAATTTAAATTGGGAATTGGGCATTGGGCATGGGGCATTGGGCATGGGGCATGGGGCATTATAGAATTGGGAATTGGTAATGGGTAGCAACTCGCAAATAACCCATAACGAATAGACATCTCCCATAATTATCGTGGAACAGGCAGGATGCCTGTTCAAAATCTGCTTTTTAGGAGAAGTCTAATAACAACAAATAACAAATAACAACAGCCAACAGCTAACAGTCAACACCCAACAGTCAACAGCCAACAACCAACAGTTAACAACCAACGGCCATCAAACGTGCTAGAACAGTTATGGTCTCCACCGGTCAATTCAATGGCTGCAATTACTCTCGATCGCAATCCCTGTGTCCTGCTAGTTGAAACAGACGAAGTTCTCGCCGGCCACTTGAGTCTCGACTTAAAATCCTCCGGCTACGAACCGGTAGTGGCTTCTAATACCGCCACTGGCCAACATTTAGCTCATGAATTGCAGCCAGCTTTGATTGTAATCGATCGCATACTTGGCGCTGAGTCGGGGCTGTCACTGTGTTCTCACCTCAGAAGTATTGGCAATCGGGTGCCGGTGCTGCTATTGGTCGGTCGTGATACAGTTGACGATCGCGTAGCTTGTCTGGAAGCTGGCGCGGATGATTATTTTCTCAAACCTTACCGCACTGAGGAGTTTTTGCAGTTGGTGCGCTTGTATTTGCAGCCGGATAACAGCAGCAACGAACAATTGAGGTTTGGCGATTTAGTTTTGGATTTAGCCTCTAGGCGGGCCCTACGCAATGGACGGGCGATCGACCTGACGATGAAGGAATATGAGCTGCTAAAGTATTTGATGGAACATCCCCGCGAGGTTTTGACTCGGGAACAAATTCTGGAAAATGTTTGGGGTTACGACTTTTTGGGTGAGTCGAATGTGATTGAGGTTTATATCCGCTATCTGCGGCTCAAGATTGAAGATGAGGGCGAAAAGCGTTTGATTCAGACGGTGCGCGGTGTTGGCTATGTGATGCGGGAAGCTTGAAGAAGTCATTAGTCATCAGTCATTAGTCATTAGTCATTAGTCAGTTGTCAGTTGTCAGTTGTCATCACTCAACGCAGTCAACAGTCAACAGTCAACAGTCAACAGTCAACAATCTAAAATCATTATGAATTATTTAACTAATTTGCTCGGTATTGGAGTAAGTATATTTTTGCTGGGATGTTCGCCGACTTTACCGATCGCGAATGCTGGTGCTACTGGTATTTTGGCCTCGCAGTCTCCGACGGCGACAACATCGGGTCAAGTGCTGCCTGTTTCTGCTAGAGCTCGGATAGGCGATCGCCCAATCGAACTCGAAGTGGCGAAAACACCGGAACAGCAGGCTATGGGTTTAATGTACAGAACTTCTTTGCCGGATGACAGAGGAATGCTGTTTGAGTTTAAACCGGCGCGGCGGGTCAATTTTTGGATGAAAAATTGCAAGATTTCTCTGGATATGATTTTTCTGCGAGATGGGGTGGTTGAGGCGATACAAGTTTCTGCACCTCCTTGTACTGAAGATCCTTGTCCTACCTACGGGCCCGATACTGTTGTCGATCGAGTTATTGAACTCCGGGGCGGGCGAGCTGCTGAACTCGGTGTCAAAAAGGGCGATCGTATTGAAATCGAGTTTTTCCAGTAAAACTTCGGACTGTTTCAGTAAAACCTGCAGACAGAGATAATCCCCCGGTTTCCATCGCCCAGAGAGCCCTCTGCCTTCGGACTACCCAAGAAAATTTAGAAACTTTACAAAAATTGATAAAATCTATTAGAATATTAATGTAACATTCAGTACAAACACCGAAAGATTTGCTACGATGTCGATCTCAGTCAGTCAGGACTTGAGCTTGTTTCCGGAAGCTGTAGATTCTTGGTCGCAGGTATGAGACGAGTCAGCGACTCGTTACCAATCCTGAGAGACGATACTCAGCCTCAAGGTGTAGCAACACGAAAAGAAATTCTCTGGAAGTTCTGGCGATCGAGCTAAATCTACTAAACCTATCTAAAGTAATATGCTACGAGCCAAGTTAATTGGCTGTAATTGGCAAACTTAACTTCTGGTAGCAGTTTCAGGTTTGATCGAAATATCTAACTAATTTTGCCGAAGTAGTTTTGCGGATTCTGCATTTCGGCAGATGAAGTTAAACTCTGAACTTGGTTTAGTAGTTTTAGGTAGCAGAATTTATTCTGATTCGCGCTGCAGAGATGCCGAGGTATTCAGTTTAGGTTCGATCGCGATTACCAGTCGATCGGGCAGACATCAGCCAAATTGCAAAACCTTTCACTTTTTGGGAAAGGTTAGCTTGTGCGCTCGCACTCAGCATTACGTTTGGCAGTTCAACCGCTAATAGCGTTTTAAAACCTATCGACGGTAACAAGACAAATTTAAAACTGGCTTATTACTCATCAAAAACATCAGGTTCACATCAGAAAATGGTGTCCTATACTTAGAGGTGAAATCACATGGCACCCGCTACATACACTAGATTAATTCGATTTTTACAAGAAGATTTGGCAATTTCTCCCGCGTCAATTGCTGTCGCCGAACGTGGCGGTGACAAACAGCGCCAGCGCGATAAAGACCCGAATTCCTTGCCGATGGTTCTGTGGCAATACGGTTTAGTCACTCTCGAACAGTTGGATAAAATCTTTGATTGGTTATCCGAAGCATACTAAAAGGATTTTAGATTTTAGAGAGTATCAAAAATCCAAAATCTAAAATCCTTTAACAACTGAGATTAGGATTCAGCCAAGAATTTGGCAGCAGCGGCAACGCCGGCACCAGGAGTGTAGCCTTCATGACCCAATTCGCTCAGCACGACTTCTAAAGAGGAAATTGCTGCTAGAATATCGCGATCGCACACAAAGCCCAAATGACCGATTCGGAAGATTTTACCTTTCAAATGGTCTTGTCCGTCGGCGAGAGCAATGTCAAATCTCTTTCTCATCAAAGTCCGCACTTTTTGAGCATCTACGGATTCTGGCGGCATAACCGAAGTAATCGCAGGGCTGGCGGCATCATCAGCCGCAAACAACGGCAAACCTAAAGCTTTTACAGCAGCGCGAGTAGTTGTCATTAAGCGTTTGTGCCGCGCGAAAACATTTTCCAACCCTTCTGTTTTCATCATCTGCAGCGATGCTTGCAGGGCAAAAAACATATTGACAGGGGGAGTAAAAGGAGTGGTATTTTTGGCAGCGTCTTTGCTATATTTGCCCAAATCCAAATAATAGCGGGGCAGTTTTGCAGTTTTGTAAGCTTCCCAAGCTTTCGGACTGACGGCCACAAAACCCAAACCTGGAGGAATCATGTAAGCTTTCTGAGAACCCGAAGCAATGACATCGATGCCCCAAGCGTCCATCGGAATATTGACAGCGCCTAAGCTAGTGACAGCATCGACCATAATTAAAGCTTCACCGTGGGCTTTAACGTGGCGGTTGATGGTTTCGAGGTCGTTGAGGACGCCGGTGGAGGTTTCCGAGTGCGTGATGATGACAGCTTTGATTTGCTTCTCTGTATCTGCTTCGAGTTTTTCGCGGAAGTTTTCGGGGTCTAAAGGTTGGCCCCACTCGGCTTTAATAATTTCGGCGTTTAAACCGTAAGCTTCGGCGACTTCAGCCCAACGTTCACCAAATTTGCCGTTAGTACCGACTAAAACTCGATCGCCCGCACTCAAGAAATTAATGATCCCAGCTTCCATCGCCCCGGTACCAGAAACCGTTAAACTCAGCACGTCACTTTTTGTTTGGTGCAGCCATTTGAGGTTTTCGGTACATTCTGCAAAAATCGCGTCAAATTCCTTGCTGCGGTGGCCCATCGGGTGTTTTGCCATCGCTAACAATGCCGCTTCAGGCACCGGCGTCGGGCCCGGAATCATCAGCATTAATTTGTTGTCCATGATATTGTCCTAAGTTTTTCTGTGGGAGTTATATAGAATAAATCAAATACGATACGTCACGTCGCGTCGATACTCTAAGTTTTTTAACTTTTAACTCCCTTGTGGTTAATTTCATTTAGAGCCCAGCGATGTTCTACCGCTAAGTTCGATCGCTCGCAGCTTTGTTCTAATTGCTTTTGAATGGCAAGGGCTTTACGCAGTGTAATAATAAGTTGGTGAACTTGTTGCTGCTGCGGCGATTGTGGACTGACAGCAAACATCGTTTTGCGTTCTAACAATTGAAGTAGCAATTCATAATGAATGTACGAAGGAAGGGGGATTGGCTCCATGAAAGCTAACATACCTCAGCGAACCGATACCCCATTGCAATTGCATGAGGCATCACGGTGAACATTAGATGCCCGATTTTTTATTTGTTTTCTAACCGTCCAATAAACCCTGCTTTGCCGATCGAATATTCGGGGCTGGGTGCGTTGGACACGCTAAATCTTGCGATCGACAGGCTTACAGAATAGATTTAATTGCTTTCTGGCAAAATATTTCTATGCAATATAGCTTTCAGTGCTATTTCTTTTTTACAGTAGCGCTTGAGTCGATGCAGGCTAGAAATTCTCATTATTTACCTACTTAATCATTTTTTATCAGAATTAAGGGTGGTTTGTCAAGCGGTCTCGCCTTTCAGAGGCTCGGAGGGCGATCGGCAAGGGAGGCTAAAGCTGCGCCTGGATCGGGCTGCTTGACCAGAGATTCGCCGATGAGGACGGCTTCGGCGCCGGCGCTGGCAAGTTTAGCGAGGTCGGCGGGAGTGTGGATTCCTGACTCGCTGACGGTGAGGATGCCTTTTGCTTGGATTTCGGTTTGGCGCGAGGCTAATAGTTGACCGGTGGTTTCTAGGCTGACGGAAAAGTCTGCTAGGTTGCGGTTGTTGATGCCGATTAGGCTGACGCCTTCTAGGGTTAATACTCGATCGAGTTCTTCGAGAGTGTGAACTTCTATTAAAGCTGTCATGCCCAACGTCTTGACAATTTTCACAAAGTATTGTAAGTCTTTGTCAGATAGAATGGCTGCGATTAACAATACAGCATCTGCGCCGTGAATCCGGGCGAGATAGATTTGGTAGGGATAGATAATAAACTCTTTGCAAAGTAAGGGTAAATCGACGGCGGCACGGATTTTAGCGAGGTTGTCGAAGCTGCCTTGAAAGAACTTTTCATCGGTGAGTACGGAGATGCAACTAGCGCCGTTTTGTTGGTAAGCTAGGGCGATCGCCACTGGGTCGAAATCTTCGCGAATTACGCCTTTGCTGGGGGAAGCTTTTTTAACTTCGGCGATGATAGCGGGTGTGGTTTTGCCGTTTTTAAGGGCGGCAAGAAAGTCGCGGATGGGCGGTGCAAAGGGGAGTTTTTTGTGAAGATCGGCTAATGGGGTGCGATCGCGCTTTTGGGCCACTTCAGCTTCTTTTTCCCAGACGATTTCTTCGAGGATGTGCTGGGGTTCGGCGTCGGGTACGGCGATTTGGTAGCTGAGGTAGAGTACGGAGACGGATGTGCTGGGGGGACGACGGCGGATTTGAAGCATGATAGGGGGATAAACAGTTGACAGTTGACAGTTGACAGTTGACAGCGAGGTTTTTAGGCTGGGGATTTATACCTTACCGCGATCGCAACAAGTTTCAACCTATTATATAATGGTTACAGTAAATCCTCCTAGCCTGAGAGCTAATGCGTGCCAGCTAAAGATATTTATCACGATACAGTTAAGCGTGCCTTGCAAAAGGATGGGTGGACAATTACTCACGATCCATTTTCCATGCAAATTGGTCGCAAGCGTTTATCTGCTGACTTGGGTGCAGAACGTCTAATTAATGCTGAAAAAGACACCCAAAAAATAGTTGTTGAGGTCAAGAGTTTTGTAGGACGATCGGATGTAAAAGATTTGGAACAGGCTTTGGGACAGTACGTTCTTTACCACCAAGTGCTTAATGAAATGCAGAGCGATAGAAAACTCTATCTTGCTATTTCTAAGCCTGCTTTTAAGAGCGTATTTACCATAGAACTAGGGCAAGTGTTATTAAAAAATCAAATTGTTAAACTGATTGTTTTTGATGTAAAAAGTGAGGAAATACTTCAATGGATACCCGATTGAGATACCAAGAAATTATCAAAAGTATACTTCAGGAACACGCTAAATACCGCAATACTATACCTGACGGCTATCATTCTCAACTGTTATTTGATGATGAACGAGGAGGATATTTAGTTTTGGATATAGGTTGGAATGATGACAATTACCTTCACGCCACACCAATCCACATCAATTTAATCGGCGATAAAATCTGGATTCAATATGATGATACCGAAGAAGGAGTGGCGACGGATTTACTGGCCGCCGGTGTTCCTAAAGAAGATATTGTACTCGGTTTTAGGCATCCTCAAGTGCGGCAGTACACTGAATTTGGAACTGGTTTGAGTGAGAAAGATGAAGAAATTGTTGCTGAATCTGCTGCTGTGCGATCGGCCTAAGTAGAGTACGGAGACGGATGTGCTGGGGGGACGGCAACGGATTTGCAGCATGATAGGGGGATAAAGGGCGATCGTAACAAGTTTCTATTATATAAGGTCGATCGCCCTTTTCAATTTATGATAAAATGCGATTAACTAAGTATTCGGAGATAAACCGATGCAATTAGAAGACTATTTTGAATTTCTCGACCCCGATGACATCCGCATCAAAGGACATCGGATCGGCATTGACGATGTAATTAAATATTACTTGGATGGATATTCGCCCGACCAAATTCTGGAAGAATTACCAAGTTTGAATTTAGAGAAAATTTACGCGACGCTAACTTATTATCTGCAAAATCGGAGGCAGATGGATGCTTATATGTTGCGGCTGGCGAAGTGGCGGGAAGAACGCTATCAGGAATGGTTGGCTAATCCATCTCCTCTAGCATTGCGTTTGAGAGCAATCAAAGCACAGCGAGAACAGGAGTTACTTAACCTGAAGTGAAAATTCGTTTTTTGCTTGATGAAAATTTGCCTCCTAAGCTCAAAAGTGCTGTTTTAAAACTCCAGCCAGAGATAGATATTTTGCGTGTTGGCGACGCAAATGCACCGCCATTCGGAACATTAGATCCAGAGATTCTCATTTATTTGGAATCATCGAAACGACTATTGGTGACGGATAATCGCAAAAGTATTCCCGGACATTTGGAGGAACATTGGGCGGCTGGGGGACAAAGTTGGGGATTAGTTTGGGTGCGTCCAAGTGGAAGTATCGGCAGATGGGCAGAAACAATTCATTTTATTTGGGAAACTACTGAAGCTGAAGAATGGATCGATAAGTTAGATTGGATTCCATATTAGAGAATGATGTGGAAAAAGTACGCGCGTGCGTAGCTATCCCGTAGAAATGGCACTTTTGGGCAGCCAAAATCCCTTCGCTAACCCGCAAGTCCGCCGGGGGTTGAAAACCCCCGTCTCATAGCGAAAGTCCTCTAAAAGAGGACTGAAAAGCCAATTCAATAAACAAAGGTCGATCGCGCCTTCCCAAATTTTACCAAAAGGTCGATCGCACATTTCTAAGTTCAAGATAGTTCACTTGACGACAATATAATTTTTTATTACTCACCGTTGGGGCGGGAATAGTTGGTTTTGATATACTCTTTTAGTATCGGGCAAAGGGTAAAAAATGTGCGATCGCCCTCCGGGATTTTTTCAATTAATGAACGCCGTCCCAAGGATTGCATAACTTTCAAAAATTGCGATCGAGATAATTGCAGATTCTCTGGCACTTTTGAGAGGGAAACAGGCGCGGTTTCACTCGCTAGCCATGACATTACCTGTTTTTCTGAGTCTGATAAGCGATTAAATGGCTGATGCAGTAAAGATTCTAAATCACCTAAAAATAGTGTATCATCCGACAAAAATTCCGATAGGCTGCCGTTAAATAAATCTTGAATCATTGTCGCAACTATTTTTAACCACAAGGGATTCCCTCTGTATTGTTCAATTAGTTCTGACCATTTTTCATGTTCAGCTAAACCTTTTTCTCTGAGGATTTCCCCCGCTTCAACACCTAAACCATTGAGTTGTAATGAGCGAATTGGCTGAGTTTTGCCTTCTAATGCGGCGATTTCTCTAGGCTTTTCCGAACCTATCAGGATTAAACAACTATTGTGAGATAATTCTCCTACCTGTCTGAAGAGTGTGCCGTAATCTTCATATCCAGGTTTGTAAATACCAGCGAGTTGTGCGCTGCTATTTACCATTTGTACGTCATCGAGTATCAGCAGACAGCGGTATTTTTGCAAGTAGTCCAGTAGGGGCAAACCCCCCGTGGTTGCCCCTTCTTCTGGGGAGGGGGCGGGCACGGGGGCACCGCCCCTACCGAAGGCGGGCACACCGTCGGCATTTGGGGCGGGCACGGGGGCGCCGCCCCTACAGAAGAATTGAATTATATTTGTTTGAAGTATTGACAGGGGTGGAGATGTGGCGAGACTTCGCCAGATGATGAAATCAAATTCATGTTTGATTTGTTCTACTAGGTGTACGGCGAGTGCTGTTTTGCCAATGCCGACTATGCCTAGTATGGCGAGTAGGCGGGTGTTTTCGTGGAGAATCCACTGTTTGAGGGTGGTGAGTTCGGATGTGCGATCGTAAAAGGTGAAGATTTTGGGTGCGTCGCTTAAGTCTAGGTGGGATTGAGTTGGGGTTTGTTGGAGGTTTGGGGGAGATGCGGGCGATCGCTCTTCTGTTAACGGTGAATGACATCGATCGCTACAAACATTAATTTTGCTATTCTTACTATTGACTATATTATTAATATTACTATTGGAAAATACCCCTCGCTGCAACAGCCCTCTAAAATTAGATTGACTAACAGTTTCTCCTAAAACCTCTGACAGCAGCTTCCATAACTTCCAAGCAGCTTTTCTGACATGATCGTTACTAAATTTATATTCTTCTGCTATTTCTGGATACTTTTTACCTTGAGAAGTAGCTTCTAATATAGATATTTGAAGAGAGTCAAGACGTTTTCCAGTTTTAGCAAATATCTCGTCATCGATCCATTTTACAGATTCTTCAAGCTCCATAAGTTTAGGTGCTGCCATATTTGGGTCTAACACAGCACCACTTTACCACACTTTTGACAATTGAGGAACTAAATGCCACTTTTTCCTATTAACTCCCATTAAATCCCAAATTCACCAATTTACAAATTACCCATTAAATTCAATGGCTACATCCAAAATCTTTAATTACACTTATTTAAATATATGAGCTCGGCTAAAAACAAGAGCTATCCGCAAATAAACTTATTAGGTACTAAAATCCATGTACAGTTATCGAGTTATCATGCTGGGGCCGCGTGGTGCTGGCAAGACAGTATATTTGGGAAGTATGTTTCAGAAGTTGTCCAGTCAAGGGGAATGGGGATTTTTTCTAGAGACTGATGGTGAAAAGCGCAAGAAACTGAATAGAATATACACCGAAGTCGCTACAGAAACAAAATGGCCTGCGGGGACGGTTCCCGAGGAAGTCTCAGAATGGGTTTTTACCTGCTCCATCAATAGAAATAGGACTAAATACTCTGCTTGCGAGTTTGTCTATCTCGATTACGCAGGCGGTAGAATTACTGAGGAACAAATGGAAGACGACTCTGATTTTAATCGAAAGATAGAAAGTGCTGAGATTCTACTTGGATTGTTAGACGGATCTAAAATTTGTGCGTTGATGCGTCAAGAAGCAGAAGGAGTAGTATGGGTTATTAATGAGTTTAAGAATATGCTTGACATAATGACTAAAGGTATTGCAAAACCCGTTCATTTTGTTATTAGCAAGTGGGATATTGTTGAAAGTAGTGGATATTCTTTGAAACAAGTACGAGAGAAATTATTAGAATCTAGTGAGGCATTTCAGAATCTAGTTACAACCCGTAAACAAGATAACTCTCCAACCAGATTGATTCCTGTTAGTTCGGTTGGGCAAGGTTTCGCTAAACCTGTACCTGGTGGCGGTATGGAAAAAATACCAGGAAAACTGCCTAAACCATTTCAAGTGGAAGTTCCCCTAGCTTGTGTTTTACCGGATCTGATCCAGAATAAGCAACAAGAACTTGATAAAAGAGCATCTGAAGAACGTAAGCAATCGACTAAAGTTGAAGCAGACCTTTCTGGTACGGAAAAATTCAGTCAAAATTTGCCAGAATGGTTAAGAGGTCTTCCTGGGATTAAAAATTGGGCAGGCTCTGCCGAACAAAAAACAAAAGAAGCGGCGAAAAGAAGTGAGGAATTGCGTCAGCAAAAAGCTGAAGCATTGAATAAAATAGGCGATGAAAAAAGCGCCTTAGCATCTGTTGTCAACAGCTTTATCTTGATCCAAAACCAACTTTATATAAGTTTCCCCGATTCCGATCTATCTTCGTAAGACATTTATGAAAAGTTTAGATTGTTGGCCTTTTTTAGTTAGCGCTAATCGCTACGTTGAGTATAGAACAATAGTCGCCCCTGACTTTTTGTGTGAAATTGGTGATGCCAGTATTCTTGCCTACACAGCAGGTGGGGGGCTGACAGGAGAAAATGAGGCTTTCTACCGAGAAATACATAAATCTAAATCCGGGAAATTAACCATAGTATTTCGAGTGATTGAAACCACTTTTGAAGATATGGGAATAGAAGGAAGTGGAGCTTTAAAAGATTCATTTGGCAGAGAGATTCTTTTACTTGAAGGAATTGTTATTAAGGGATTAATGCCAGATGTGATAGTTACCAAAGATACTATAGAAAGGGCTCACGGAATGATTATTCAACCTTACCGTGAATTTTGGGAATATACCAGTTCTCAACCTGCTACAGCTTCAGTATGTTTTAGCTTACCACAAGATAGTTCTGAATCTTGCCTACAATATGAGAAACTAAAGCCTTATGGTGTTGATATCCCTCAGCCTCCGCCAACCCCTGAGCCTCAGCCAACCAAGATAGCAGACCGATCTCAAGTACCAGTTTCTCCAGTGGTAGATCCGCAGAAAAAAAGCAGTAAAAGTCAAGAATGGAGAAGCCAAAGGCCTAATTACTTTGATGGTGAAGTTACAGCAGTGACATTTTTACCTAAAGGTAATTCTATTGCGATTAGATACGAACACCAACAAACAATTATTATCAGCAATTTCGAGACCAACCAAAATACTTGTTTTGCCAAGGAAGATATTATTGGCTTTTATCCTAATCCTATTGCCATTAGTCCTAATGGTCAGTATATGGCTAGTAGAATTATTAAAAAATTCGGAAACCATGTCATAAAATTATGGAATATTGAGGAAAAAAAAGAGCATCAAGAAATTTATGGACATAAAAATATTGAGTTCAGTAGAATTATACCCGTAGCTTTTACTCCAGATAGCGAAATACTGATTAGTGGCAGTCAAGATAAAAGAATTTTTTTCTGGGATGTTAAAACAGGTGGTAAAAGAGGCGAACTAATTGATAATTTGGCAAATGAAATTAGGGCTATAGCTGTTAGCCCAGACAAATATAGCTCTATTTTTGTCATTGGGGATGGTGAGGGAAGGATTCAGTCTTGGAATTGGAAAAGTGGAATAAAGATTAAAAGTTTTCCAGCGCAGGGTTCGTATAATAGATTACCTATTAATTCATTAGCTTTTAGTCCTGATGGTAAAATACTTGTCAGCGGTGGCGATGACTATAGTATCAAACTTTGGGATGTCTCTAAGGCTGAAGAATTAAAGAGTGGAAAACACTCAAGTAGAGTCAGAACAGTTGCTTTTAGCCCTGATGGTAAATTAATTGCTAGTGGAGATGAGTACGGTTATATTAAAATTTGGGATGTTGAGACTATGACATCCGTGTCTGTGCTTCAAGAACATAGAGCAGCAGTGACATCAGTTGCTTTTAGTCCTGATGGTAAAATACTAGCAAGCGGTAGTAAGGATAAAACAGTTAGGTTTTGGGAAAGAGTTTAAAAAAGAGTCATAGTGTAAGCTGATGAATGCACTAACTTTGACAAATCCCCAAATTTGGGATGAACTTGCTAAACTATTAGCACCGATCGCCCTGAATCACCTCATAGAGAAACATCTAGAGTCCTGCAATTACAAAATACGCGGTTATTGGGAGAGCAATAAGTTTTATGAAGAGATAGCTTTCATTCATCCAACCTATGCTGAGTTAATTAGCCGATCGATCGGCACAAATATCATCAACAACCATCCCACTTCTCACTGGATTAAACTTAAATTTTTACTCAAAGCCGATCTATCTGCGGTTGAAAACAACCTGGTTAGCGATGATGGCGATGATGAAATTGGCGAACTGACTCTGATTTTAGATACCAATCTCAAAGTTATTGATGAAAACTGGTCGATCGATCTCGAATCCCCTTTTGTGGTTGCCAAAATTCAGCCAGATTTGCAGCATTCTGCCTAAAGTGCGTAAACCGTAGCTATCCCGTAGGGAATCGCACTCTCACTTAAATCTTAACCGCTTGCTGCGATTGAATTTCCATCGCCTGCAACGCTCTCAATGCAGCCTCAACTACCTTTGTCCACTCACAAGATTTAATATACTCCTCATCAGAAACTCCTGTCCCCAACGCCTCAAATACTAAGTCTATAGCCTGACAAACTGCTGACATCAAACGGGCTTCTTTTTCATCTTCAATAATTGCTCCAATTGCCAGATATGGGTTTTCTGCCAACACAGTATCGTCGTAAAGAAAATGAACCACCTCATCAAAACAGTCGTACTTAATTTCTGGCGGATAATCTCTTTCTAACCAAACTTTATGTTGATATTCTCTATCTGCCAAACTGCGGAGAGTTTCTAATAACTCCTCTCTCATTTTCGGATACTTTACCATACAACTTTCTCCTTTACTAAGGTGCGTACCAGGTTGACCATTGCAACCATTCATCTAAAGGGATGTGGGCTTCTGTGGGATTATTTTTGATGCTACCTGCGATCGGCTGACCATGTTTACCGATAACTTGACCGTCTTTTCTAAGAATAACGTGGTCTACCTGCTGAGAAGGAAAACTGCTATCTGCATCCCCTTTGTCAATCCTTACACCATTTCCCTGATTTGTTGGATATTGCCACCGCCAACCTGGTTTCTTTTTGTTTGGCTGTGCATCGCCCCAGGATTCGGGTATTTTCTGGCTGGCTGCTTCTGGAAATGTCCAATCTTGACTTGAAATCACCTCGCACCTGGTTTATGCTTAATCCTGTTCCTAGACACCAATTTTAGCACAGAGGATATATCGCCCTCCAATCATTTACAACAAAAAATATGAACATCAACGATAAGCTTAAAAACATACTGATGCAATTACGATCGCACTTCGAGCAACTTTACGACAGCCGCCTTGTCACAATGGTGCTCTACGGTTCCCAAGCCAGAGGCGATGCACGCCCCGACTCTGACATTGATATTTTAGTCGTCCTCAAAGGGCAAGTAAACCCAGGCGAAGAAATTAAAAGAACCAGTCACATTCGAGCCGATTTGTCGCTCCAAAATGATGAAGTCATTAGCTGTCTGTTTATGGACGAACAGCGATTTATACATTACAACGGGCCTTTATTGAGGAACATTCGCAAAGAGGGAATAGCTTTACGATCGGCACTCTACCGCCGCCTTAAATACGCGTAATTCCCTACGGGATAGCTACGCCGCGCGTACTTTCATCTATTTTAGCTTCCTCTGCCATCAAAGCAAAATCGTGCAGATTTTTCATCGCAAAATATCCACCTACTTTGAGCAAATCACCCGTGCAAGTGACAGGAATTCTCTCCTGATAAGCTTTCAGTGCTAAATTACAATCAATTTCTGCGATCTCAAGATAGATTTTCCGCAGCTTGTTCACCACAAACCCCATCATCACCACCTTAGCGATTTCTGCCCCATCTTCGCGATCGACTTTCACAACAAATCCCTGAATCTCAGTATTGTCTAACGAAGTAATTAAATCGCTTAAAATCTCTAATTGAGAACTATTTTCTGACACTTCCAGCGTCTTGATAGCATCTCCCATCCGAGCTGGATAATCCGCAAACTCCCTTGTCAAAGGTAGCCCGATATCAAACACATCTCCTGCATCATTTTTTTTGACCCAAATCGCTCCTTTATTGTCGTAAATTCGGCTGTGTTCGTGCCAGCCATTTTTTTGTAAATATGCTATAATTACATTCACATCTAAACTTTTGAAAACTTCCAAATCCCGTACAGTTACTTTCATGGGAAACCTCCTTTGCTAATACGCTGCATAATTGACTCAAGAGCCTGTGGAGTAAAGTGATTCCGGCGGGGCAATTCAACAGTAATGCGATTTGTATTTCTAGTTTCAGGCATTCCCCGCAGCGATACCCAATAGGCACAATGTCTAAGCAACATTTCCTGTTCTGACTGTTGTATCCATTCCCCTATATTTTCCGGTACTAAAACGACAACCAGCAGCCGGGGAATAAAGGCAGTGACTCTCAAGTCGTTGTAATTTTTGACATTGAGCGGATATCGCACAGATTGAGCATCGAGTACATCTCTTGAAGTACATTTTAACTGCAATTCCAGGCGGTGCGGTTGCATTGGATCGCTGCCGATCGCCTTGATACAGAGATCCACGCTATCATAATCATTTTCAGGTTGATCTACAGAACAGCCGGCGACTGCCGCCACAGCACGGACATAAGCCTTGCTAAATAATTCTTTGCGTTGATTCAGTTCCATTTAAACACAATTCTCAAAAACGGGCGGCCACGATCGCACATTGGTGTCAACAAACAGGTCAAACATAGTACCAGTCCTTTGTTGCTCCGATAGGCTTTCGATCCCCCCTAGCCCCCCTTAACAAGGGGGGGACAAGAGCATTCAAGCCCCTTTTAAAAAGGGGTGAAATGGATTTCAAAGTCCCCCTTCTTAAGGGGGATTTAGGGGGATCTAGACTGGAATGCGAACGAGTTTTCTCAAGGGTTTAGACTTAAGTTGACACTAATCGAGACACAGCCCCTACAAATTAATGACTACCCGCTCCAGCCGCCCGTTTAAAAGCCTCATCCAACACTTCCGAAAGCGTCGGGTGAGTGTGCACTCGGAATGCTAAAGTGTTCACAGAATCGCGCTGGGCGATCGCATTTGCCGCCTCCTGAATCAAATCCGCAGCGTGCAAACCGAAAATGTGAACTCCCAACAACTCCCCAGTATCTTTCCGGTAAATCACCTTAGCCATACCGTCGGTTTCACCCTCCGCAATAGCCTTAGAATTTCCCTTAAAATAACTCTTGACAGAACCGACCTCAAACCCTTCTGTTTTTCCTAACTCCTTCGCCGCAGGTTCAGTCATCCCCACATAGCTAATTTCCGGGTGAGTAAACGCCGCCGCCGGGATACTCAAATAGTCAACTTCGCGGGCACGGCCGCAAATATTTTCCACCGCAGCAATTCCCTGAGCCGACGCAGAATGCGCTAACATCATCTTGCCATTAACATCGCCGATCGCCCACAAATTTTGCACCGGTTCTCCCGCCGCCAAAACCTGCATCTTATCGTTAACTGGGATATAACCGCGCATCGTTTCCACGCCAACAGTTTCTAACCCCAAATTCTTGCTTACCGGAACTCGGCCAGTTGCTACCAAACAAGCATCTACTTCCAAAACTTCGACAACTTCCTTAGTTTTGAAATCAGCTAATTCAATAATCACCGGCGAACCAGGAGTAATCTTCTTCGCCAAAACACCTACTTTTGTTTCAATATCGCGGGGTGCAATTAACACTCGTTCTGCTAACTTAGCAATATCCGGGTCAAAAGTCGGCATCAATTGGTCTAGAGCCTCAATCATCGTAATTTCGCAGCCCAGGGCCGTGTAAATATCCGAAAACTCCAAACCGATATAGCCACTGCCAATAATTGCGATCCACTTCGGTAGCGATTCCAACCTGACAGCATCGTCGCTGGTAAATACTGTTTTGCCGTCAATTTCTATCCCAGGGGGGACGAAGGGAATCGAACCGGGAGCGAGAATAATATCCTTGGCGGTAATAGTTTTCTCGCCTTTATCGGTTTCCACGGTAATTTTTTGAGCACTGGCAATTTTGCCCCAACCTTGGATGACATCGACGTTCAAACGTTTGAGGCTGTTGGTCAAGTCGCCACGAAGTTTGCTAACAATAGTATTAGCGTGATTGGCGATCGCCCCGCGATCGAAATCCACACTCCCCAACTGAATGCCCAAAGTCTTCAGGTGGTGGGCATTCCGCAAATCTCGCACGCGCCCGGAAGCCGCCAAGAGCGCCTTCGAGGGAATGCAGCCGCGGTTGACGCAAGTCCCCCCCATGTCCCCTGCTTCGATAATTGCCACTTTCAGCCCGCAGCTAACCGCGTGTATGGCCGCGCCGTGTCCGCCCACGCCAGCGCCGATAATTGCTAAATCGTAATCAAATCCCTGAGTCACCTTAAAATCTCCTAATGCCTGTGAAATCTTAGGACTCAAGCAAAAAACACCGTCTCTGGGTCCTTTCGGGGTGGCGCGTTGCCATCGCAACCCTTGAACAGCGGTAATAGTTGCATAAGTCCTGTTTCCTTATTCTCGACTAGACTAGGGTTAATTAGACAACGAAAGAGCCCTAACTGAGATTTTTTCAGGGTCGATGATTTTGAGCTGGGTCTACACAAAGTCTCAAATCACTCAGTAGGCGGGTGTACAGTTAAATATAGTTTGAAGGCTGACAATGCCCGCGGCAGGTTTTATATGGGGCAGCAAGTTCAGCCACAGGCATTCCCATCGCCCGGTTAAATTCTGTCCTCCTGCTTGTTTTAGTCGGTTTTCATGTCTAATATCTGCACGCGCCGGGGCGGACAGAGTTTGTTGGCAAATTTTAGACCCTATGGAGTGGCTTATGACGGATGACGACGACCAGAAAGATTTACGCCGGGCCTCGGCTCAATCATTTTTTGAGTCCCTGGATGAATTGTTCGATTCTATAGAGTCCAACAGCACTCAAGCTGCACAACCTAAATCTCCACCGCTTCCGGCTAAGTCTTCGAGTCAGTCTTCGAGTTTGCCGAAGAAGACTAGACCTGCGAAAATTAATTTGTCGGATTTTGAAGATGCGATCGCCGATTTGGAACAGTTTATCCAGAGCAAACACCAGAAACGCCCGGAATCCAATCAATAGTGCGATGACACATTTTCAAGTAATGACTGTTGACTGTTGACTGTTGACGGTTGACAAGTGAAAAATTTTAGATTAATGTTTACCCTCCCAGATGAATCTGTGGAGTCAATTTTTAATTTCAAATTCGGTAGCATAGAAATTATTCATCTCTCTGTTCTCTGACTCTGTGTTCTCTGTGTTCTCTGCGGTTTAATCAGGCCAAAGCAACCAGAATTGATATCAATCTCAAATCTCAAATCTCAAATCTAATAGCATAGAAATGATTCATCTCTCTGTTCTCTGACTCTGTGTTCTCTGTGTCCTCTGCGGTTTAATCATTCCAATGCCACCGGAATTGATATCAATCTAAAATCTCAAATCGACGGGCTGTTAACAGTGCTTTCAGCTTAAGCTGCTTATGTCGCAGCCTACAATATATTCATATTTCGTTGAGGATTGCTTTACAAGAATCAAGCCAGATAAATCATCTCAATTTACTATTAATAGCCTTGTTTTTAGGCTTTGAGTGCTGCGGTAATTGCCTCGATCGCACTTCGATCGCACGATCGCCGATCGCACTCACAGGCAACTCCCATTCATCAATATCAATATCATTGCGGAACTTCACCGGAATATCAGCACCGTTAATAATCGCTCCCAACAGCCGCGGCCCAGATTTATGCGACTCCTCCTCCTCAGATTCCAGCAACTGATCTGCAGCCTCAGACAACATACTAGACAAAGTGTAACCAGGCCGCGCCACCAAAATCATACCGTCCGTGTACGGTTCCAGCGTCAGCGCGTCGTTGCACTCGCTCAAAGCCGGAGAATCCACAACCACAAAATCAAAGCGGTTGCGAACATCCTCAAACAATCTCCGCATTTCGCTTGATTCTAGTACGGCGGAGGCTTGCCGCAAAAAGCCGGGACTCGGCACGACGTATAGGTTCTCTACCTCTGGAACCAAAAGAACGCACTCGCTAATATTGCCGTAATAGTGCAAAGGTTCCACAGTCGCCAGAGGATCAGCAGAAATTTTCAAAGATTCAACGTTAGAAGGCGATCGCAAATCTGCTTCAATTAACAAAGTCCGTTTACCCGATCGAGCCGATGCAATTGCCAAATTGTAAGCACTAAAACTTTTCCCCTCCAAAGGCGCCGCCGAAGTCAGCAACACCACCTTCACCGGTTTGTTCCCGATCCGGCGCAAATTAGTACGCAACCGCTCGTAAAATTCCAAATAGGGAGAATTTGCCTCCAAGGCGAGTGGCATTATTTCATCGCCGTAAGAATCAAACACCGTCACTTCAGGCAAAACTCCCAGTATCGGCACTTCTTTTTCCACCAATGCCGCCCGCACTTCTTCCCAACTATAAAACTTGCCGTTGAGCATCCCCAACAAAAATATCAAGCCCCCGCCCAGCAGGAATCCCACAAAGCCGCCCACCGCCAGCATCACGGGCAAACCTCTCTTGTTTGACTCAACGTCATCAGTTTGGGGCAATTGGGCTATTCTCAAACTCCCCGTTGTCTCAACTACCGCCGCCTCAGCATCTACCAAAGCCGACTGCATCTTGTCGTAGAGAGCTTTTTTGAACCCCACTTGCTGGGCTAACCGCGCTTGTTCTAACTGCTTGTTGGGGATTGTCGCGTGTTCCCGACGCAATAGCTGTTCAGTTTTCTCGATTCCTTGGAGTTGCTGTTGCACCGTATCCCGCTGCGTTTGCAAAGCAATCAAAGTTTGAGCTAACTGCTGTCTGGCCGGATCTAAAGAAGAGTCTACCCGAATTCGATCAGCACTTCTGAGCGGGGCCGCCACCCCGTTACCGCCGAGTACCTCAGATTGCCTCTGCTGCAACTGCTGCTCAAAAGCTTGTTTTTGTTTGAGCAATTCTACAATTTTCGGGTGTTCCTCCTGCAAGTCGCTGCGGAGAATTTTGAGCTGAGATTCGATCGAAAACAATTGCACTCGCAGTTGGGCAATAATTGGATCGGCAGAGAGTGCTTGAGCGACGTAAGCTTGCTCCACATTCAATCCCAAGCGATCCTGCAAACTATTAATTTGAGCTTCAATTCCTCCCAACTGCACGCGGAGTTGCCGCTGCTGCTGTTGGCTGCTGGTAATCGCTAGCGGCAAAGCACCGCTCTGAGCTGCTAAAATTGAAGTTCCTTCTCGTTTTTCGTAGGCTTCAAGTTTTGCTTCCGTGTCTCTGAGTTCCTGCGTTACTTTCGGCAAACGCTTGTTAATTTGGGCGATCGTGTCACGCAGTCTAGAAGTATTAATACTTTTGCTGTGTTCCACCATTTCGTACATCAGCGTCTTTACTACCGCTTCTGCTTTTTGGCGATCGCCATTTTTGTACAATACTTGAATCAAAGCGCTGGGGTCATTATTCTTACTGGGCATCTTGATCTGCACGTCTTTTACCAGCTTGTCCGTCAAAACTTCTATTTCTGTTCCCTCTTCTTTTTGGCTGATTTTTTTTTCTGCTTTTATGAGTTTTTTTGCTGCTGGTTCAACCACCATTTTATTCAGCAGCATATCTTTAGTTATTTCTTGTCCTTCCTGTTGAATTTTAGTAGTAGTAGATGAAAAAATCACGCTCGGTCTGTCGTAGGCCAGCGTACCTATTGCAACGTAAACTGGCGCAGGCTTTGGCTGCAGGGCTACTACTCCCGACACGCCCACAGTCACCGCGAGAGTAGCCAGTCCCACCCACTTGTATTGGTCGAAAGCAATTAAATAACGTTTAACAACGGATAAAGTCATGACGATTTTAGATTTTAGATTTTAGATTTTAGATTGTTAACGATAACTAATGATTGCGGACTAATTCTACAAATCCCCCAAAAACCTTAGAACTTTCGGTCTGTGATTAAAACCCATATCGCATAAGTCATTCCCCATCTCAAATCGAAAATCGAAAATCAAAAATCGAAAATAGTATGACTACCTATCATTACGTGACGGGCCGAACAAATCTGTTACCCCATTTCTCAACTGCTCAAAGAACAGAATAAATCCCAAAGTATCGCGAAATGGTCGAGTAAAAGTGTTGAGTACATAACCAATGCGCTCTACCAAATTCCTACCAATCACAATCACATCATTATCTTCGAGCATCGGGTTCTGAGAAACATTGCCCTCCAAAGCAGCTTTAGCATCTATCGAACGGTTGATTGTTCTACCTTGCTTTTCGTCGAACCGAATCAGGGCTATTTTCCGCAAGTCAGCAAGATTAACAGGCAAGTTGTTGAGAGCATCCAAAAACCTGCTGCCATTTTCAACGTAGAACGAGGTCAAACCACCACTAGCGTAACTCAAAACTCGAACGTAGATCCTGGGCTTAATCAGAGTAGACCGCGAAACCAGAGCTTTATCGTAGTCTAGGTTTTTCGTACTAGCGTCCAATTCCGGGATGACAATCACATCTCCCGATGCCAAAGGAAAATCGAACAAATCTTTACCGTTTGCTAGGGGAGTGTAGAGGTCGATTGGTTCCTCCACAGACGAGCCGTCCATTAGCGTCCGCCGCACTCGCACCTCCCGCAAATCGGCTTTTCCCGTGACTCCCCCCGCAGTCACCAAAGCAGCCGAAATTCGACCAGAACCCGCCGGAAGCGTGTAAAAACCAGGTTTGCTGACTTCTCCGGTGACAGTGACTTGGACGGGGACAGCAGCCGCAGCGAGGCTGTACCTCGATGCTAAATCTTGATCGGATTTGCGATCGGGCGTAACCTGTTTATACGGTACGACGATCGCATCTCCATCTTCCAAACGCAAATCCGGTGGAGCAATACCAGTTTGCAACGGTGTCAAAATATCAACAACTTGCTCCGCGACATCACCGGACGGCAGAGTCCGCCGCACCCGCACCCCTCGCAGTTGGGCCGTAGGATTAGTCCCAGCAGCAGCCGCCAGAGCCGCAGGAAGCTGGGGGGTTTGCAGTGGATAAAAACCCGGTCTGGCCACTTCCCCCGTCACCGTCACCACTACCGGGCGCTGAACCAGCAAAGCAGCCGAGACTTGAGGATTTTTGATAAATTGGCCAAAGCGCTCCCGGAGGCGCTGCTGTGATTCTTCGACGGTAAGACCACGCACATTTACTGTTCCGATTAGCGGCAGTACAATTACCCCTTCAGGGCTGATTGCACCCGTAAAACCTAGCTCTGGGAAGCGCTGAACTTGAACAGAAATCTGGTCTCCCGGGCCCAGGCGGTAGGGCCGATTCCGAAAAGCTGGGTTAATATCCCGGTTGAAATTGGCAGGCGGCGGTGGCGGTACACGCAATGGCGGTGGCGCCACGAGTCGCTCGTCTCTTGGAACAACAGATTGAGCTAAAGCCGTTTGCGAAAAATTTTTGCTATTAAAACCCCATAATACAGCAGCAAAAGATAGAGTCCAAGCAGTTGAATACAGACCTGCCAAGGAAAAAGCGAGGCGATTTTTAATAGTGGATTTTTCCCGCATTTTCAGAGTATTTAAAAAAGTAATATTTTGAATAATGACCTGACTTGTAAGTTTCATCTAAATAGAGTAGCGCGAAAAAACAATAATATCTTTTCAGGGCGGGTTGAACCCAGATATTTACTAGGAAGCAGTTGATTTTGGCAAAACTCGCCCACGCCCTAGGCTGATTTATTTACACCTACCTGCTTACTGAAACCGAAAAGTTTCTGTAATTAATTTAGCCTGGACACTTTCGGCAAGAGATTCCAGCAATGGTTGAGCTATCTTAATGTCGCCCTGCGGTTGAATGGGAAGGATGATACTGACAGCAACCCAAGAGGCGCGGCGGTTAGACAGTCTAGCAATGCTGTCTTCCCAAAACCAGCGACTGGTTGTTGGAGAACCCCCATTAGGCCAAGCGTACCACTGCACGACAGCAAAAGTTTGTTGGGGAGTCCAGCTTCGGAAAAACCTCGCCTCGACAGTAGGCGGTGGCTGGCCGGGTATTGGTGCTAATTTAACTGTAAACCTCAAAGTGCGATGAGAATCGGTTTGCCACCGGTGAAATCCATCGATATCTAGCCATTCCACTTGGGGCTGGTTTTTGGCGTAATTTTGAGGCAACAGCAATAAAAGGGCAATTGTTCGATCATTTTTAATTTCTTGAACTAACCATCTGTGAGCGCCAATTTGGACGTTATTCTGAACGGCTATAACCTGCCACCCAGGAATTTTTATCCCGTTTTGGCGCACACTTCTTAATTGCTTGAGGTTGGCAAGGGTTGGCGGGTTCGTCCAAGGCCACCTTCCCGTCGCGTAGCCGGGAATTGCTACTGCCCCAACTAATACCAGCAAAAACACCAGTACCATAATTTTAGATAATTGATACCGCCGCAGTAGTTTCTGTGCTGAAATCATCTGTTTCATTAATTGCCAGACTGACTTGGGAAATACTTTTCCATCCCGTTGAGGACAAGTACCAATAACCCTAGTATACAAGCAGAATACAAATCTCCGCCCCATCCGGCGTGTAGCCAAGTAAAAAGCGCCTCTCTGTCGGTTCCGTGAAAGTAAGTTAGCAAAGTATTGCGAAAAATGTTGGAACTGATGCTAATAATGGATGTAATCACTAAAAACAAAAGGCTTTTTTTGCGAGAGTTCCAAACTCCCGTCCAATCCAGCAGAATTAAGCTGACGTAAAGACTGGTAAACAGCATTTTTAAGCCTGCACAGTGCGGAGCAACTTCTACAATGCGCTCGTTCACGTACAGATAAATTTCTTCCACTCTCACGTTGATACCAACCTTAATTAATATCCAGCCTGATGCTTCAGCAATGAATTGCTGCAACGGCAAGGCGTAGGGTTCTATGAGGTAAGGAATGTGGTTGGGCGAGGCCAGAAATACGAAGAAAAGCGGCATCGCCTGCAATTGTAAGCCGGGAATTCCTTTTAAAGATAAGCAAATGCTGGCCAGCATTACGGGCAGGGATAAATTTACTAAATCGCTCAAGCGACTCAGATAAAAAAGCGTGGCTAGTACCAGCAAAAAGCCTCCCAAAGGATGCGGTGAGTTGGGTAAGCTGCGCCAGCACTTTCGGTTCGTCCAAGCAATATAAGCTGCGTAGGGCAAACCAATTAGTCCGTGGCTGAAATATTCGTGTTCGAGGCTGATGCTTTTGTTCAACCAGCCGTCGTACCAATGTACTAGCAGGGGGGCGTACAGCAGCACTAGGAGCACCGTGATACCTTCCCCCAGGAGGTATCGCTTGAAAACAATGCGAATTTTGCGCTGGATGTGCATGGTTTGAGAAGTTTTAAGATTGCCGCGCTGGATTCGCAACGCTTTGGGGTTTTGAACTGTCAGTTAAAGATTTGTTAATTCGCCACAAAAACGCTTTGAGAACCGCACCCTACTGCTTGAAGCACCTGCAGCATTAGTTTGATGAACAATTAGCAATTCAATGATAGTACGATCGCCCGAACAACTTGCTCGATCTGAGTATTGCTCAATCCGGGATACATTGGCAATGATAAAATTTGTTGGCACAGGGTTTCTGCATGGGGGAAGTCGCCCGGATTGCCTAAGTTTTGGTAGGCGGGTTGCAGGTGACAAGGTATGGGATAGTGTATACCTGTTTGAATGCCGTGTTGAGCGAGTTTGTCCTGAAGGGTGTTGCGGTCGATCGAGCTTTTCTCAGTAATTTGGATAACATAGAGGTGATAAATGTGACCGCTGCTGCTGTGGTTGGCGATCGGTACAATGCCTTTGTGTTTCAATGGTGCTAATAGAGTATTGTAGTGTTGAGCAGCGTCGGTGCGATCGCGATTCCATTTTTCTAAGTAAGGTAATTTAATATTGAGCACGGCGGCTTGCAAATTGTCGAGGCGGCTGTTTGTACCGATTTCTGTGTGCAAATATTTGCTGGGTGCTCCGTAATTGCGGAGAGTTCGCATTTTTTCTGCGAGCTCTGCATCGTTAGTAATTAACATCCCGCCGTCGCCAAAAGAACCGAGGTTTTTGCTGGGATAAAAACTGAACGCTGCTGCTTTCCCAATGGCACCGGCGCGGTATCCTTCTCTGGAAGCTAGATGCGCTTGGGCGGCATCTTCAAATATGATTAAATCGTGGCGCTTCGCAAAATCTAAAAGCTGCCCTGGCGATACCATTTGACCGTAGAGGTGTACGGGGATAATTGCTTTAGTTTTCGAGGTAACTGCTGTTTCGGCTGCTGTGAGGTCAATCAGGGCGGTTTCCGGGTCACAATCTACAAGAATAGGTATAGCTTTGGCTTCGAGGACGGCGATCGCGGTGGCGATAAAAGTGTTAGCGGGTATGATAATTTCGTCGCCCGGATTAATGCCGCAAGCTTGGAGTCCCAGAGCGATCGCATCTGTTCCGCAAGCCACTCCTACGCCGTATTTTACTCCAGAAGCTGCTGCAAATGCTGTTTCAAATTCGGTGAGTGCTTGGCCTAAAATAAAGTCTCCTTCCTGGATTATTTTTCCCATAGCTTCTGCTATTTGGGATTGGATTGGTTGGTGTTGCAGGGAGAGATTTACAAAGGGAACTTTGGGCTGGCGGTTACTCATACATCAGAGGGATACGAATTATTTATATTAACATTTAGGTGCGGATATCTTTTAATTTATTTTTTACCGCAGAGGGCGCAGAGAGCGCAGAGGAAAAGAGGAAGAGAGGAGAAAGCCTCGCGCACTTTTCTGGAGTTGTCAATTAAATCTAGGTTTTTCTGTAATATAGAATCAGATAATTTTCCAGCAAGCGAAATCATGGAATACAAAAAACTCGGCGACAGCGATTTATCAGTATCTGAAATCTGTTTGGGTACGATGACTTACGGCCAGCAGAACACGGTTGCAGAAGCGGCCTAACAGCTCGATTTGGCGATCGATAGAGGAATCAACTTTATCGATACGGCCGAAATGTATCCTGTCCCTGGAAAGGCGGAAACTCAGGGGAAAACAGAGGAATATATCGGGGAATGGTTGGCGAAACAGCAGCGGGATAAGGTCATTATAGCGACTAAAGTGGCGGGCAGAAGCACTCGATTAAAGTGGATTCGGGAAGGGAAAAATCAGATCGATCGCCCAAATGTCCAAAAAGCCCTGAATGACAGCCTGAAGCGCTTGCAAACTGACTACATCGACCTCTATCAGATCCACTGGCCAGACCGCTACGTCCCGCTATTTGGTGCGCCGGATTACGACATCGCCCAAGAGCACGAAACTGTACCGATTTTGGAACAGTTAGAGGTATTTGCTGGCTTAATTAAAGCTGGGAAAATCCGCTATTTGGGTTTGAGTAACGAGACGCCTTGGGGAGTTTGCGAGTTTTGCACGTTGGCGGAAAAACACGGGTTGCCGAAAGTTGTTTCGATTCAGAATGCTTTCAGTTTGAGCAATCGGACTTTTCACCTAAATTTAGCAGAAACTTGCCGTTTTAAGAATGTGGGATTGATGGCTTATAGTCCTTTGGGATTTGGCTTGTTAACGGGTAAATACTTGAATGGAATTCCGGAAAATTCTAGGTTGGCTTTATTCGCTGGATTCGGTCAGCGTTACGATAAAACTAATCTGAATGATGCGGTGAAAGCGTATGTTGAGATTGCGGGTAAACATGGGATAAGTCCGGCGCAGATGGCTTTGGCTTATGTGCGATCGCGCCCTTTTGTAACTAGCACTATTATCGGTGCAACCAGCCTCGAACAGTTGGAGGAAAATATCGGTAGTTTGGAGGTAAATTTGGATAAGGATATCATAGCGGAAATCAATGCGGTGCACGCTAAGTATCCGAATCCGACACCCTAAGTTTATTAGTAGGTTGGGTTGAGGTAACGAACCCTACGTTTCACTTCGCCCAACTTACCACTTTTCTAATATCATGTATGTTGTCCAAATCAATAAAATAGAGAAGTGGCAGAAATTGTCGAACAGTTTATAATAGATTCAAGCAGAGAAGTTGGGAGCGGTTGTGAATGGACAGGTAGCGGAACCGAACCGCAGTGGAACAATTCTAAATCAATGAAAGCCTACGATCATATTGCTCGCCATCATGGGCCTAAACTGAAAGCCAACAGATTGATCGGAAGAGCAGCAAGCACTAACGATGACCAAGGACAATGGCTAAATGCGGAGGATTGGATCGTAGCCGAGCAATTAGTACCCAAATATCGAGGAGAATACATTATTGATTTTCATCGTCCTATAGGTAGAGTTTACCATCCCGATCTAAGGATAACTCAAAACGTCACTCGCGCTTTTATTCAAAGGGATTTTGATGGAACTCTCAATAGTGGTTATCCTATAGCTGAGGGTGTCAGTCTGCGACAATTAAATAGGAGTAGCAGCCATGAATAGCAGTCATAAATTTAATTTTCAACTAGCAGAACGTTTCTTAGAAGACTGGGCAGATCCTGCAGAAGATCCATTAGGGGAGCTTTCTGATTTTGAAATGGGATGGCGATGTTTCTGCTTTGAACACAACCATAAAGTTTTTATAGAAATAGGTGACGCTCAAAAAGAGGTATTTTTAGATCCCGATATTTGTATGATGATTGAAAGTAACTTTCCCAAAGAAATTGCTAAGCTATCACAAGGTCAAAAAATAGTAATAACTTTTTCTGAGAGTTGGTTTATTATTACGTTGCTACCTACGGACGATCGCATTAGCTGTACTTTGAGCAAGTTTGGAACTTCGGGCTGGGAAAAGCATTTTGAGTTCGATCGCACTCACGTATTAGATGTGCTCAGAGGTTTTCTTCAGGAAGTGATGCAGCTAGCTGTAGATAAGGGTTACATCACGTTGGAAGAGAAGGAGGAATTTATTAGTCCGGCTTTTGCTAGCAGTACGGATGCTGCGGTATTGAGTAAGTAGTTGGTTTTGGTGGTGTTTTGGGCGATCGACCTTTTTTATATATTCCTGAAACCCATTACCATGTCTGCCCGCGAGCGATTCAATCGGCGCTCAATTCTTAATAGATATTGAGGTGGATTTGGCCTCCATTTTACCCATAGCGCGGTAGACTGCGCTATTCAAGCGTATTAGATTAAAGCGGCATCGGATGTCGGCAAATTGAGGTTGAGTTGGCATCCACTTTACCCATAGCCCCGTATATGCGGTTATTCCAGCGTATTAGATTAAAGCGGCATCGAATGTCGGCAATCGGATGTTTAAATCTCCGTAATAAAGAAAACAAACGGTCTTATTTATCGCTTGACAATTCACAGGGCGAATGTTAAATTCTTAAAATACAAGCTCAAACAAAACTTCCTCACATTCCCAAGTGTAAGAAAGACAACGCTTTAATGGCTTGTAGTTTTTGCAATAGCAAATCATATCTGATACGGAAAAGGCCCGCCTGAAGTAACGATTCAGACAGAGGCCTTGCTTTAGCTAGCGAACTCACGGTGGTTTGACATCTCAACTTCAGACCACCACAAGTCAACGTAACTTTTGAAATATATGTCCCCTAATTATACTCCACAATGCGAGTCGTTGTACACCAACCTTCAGCGGACTAAGAAAACCCTCTCTGTTTTGGCGGAGTCGAACCGCGCTTTGGCGAAGTCGAACCGCGCTTTGGCGGAGTGGAACCGCAGTCTGCTTGAGGAAAACGAAGCAAAGGATAAAACTATCAAAGCTAAGGATAAAACTATCCAATCCTTTGAGCAAAAAATCCTTGAACAGCAACAAGAAATAGATGACTTGAGGCGCGAACGTGATTGGCAGCCAAATCACTGGGATAACGATGGTTCATCAAACGCAGATTGTCACGATCGCGAATATGTTACGGATAGACTAGGAATCTCATAGAAAGTACGATCGCCCTTTCCATTCATCCCTGAAAATAGGAAAATGGTAAAAGGTGATCGCACTTGACCCTAAAATCTTTCTCAACTAAACCCATGAGTACAATTCGCTTACAACTAGCCGAATACTTGAAATGTCGAGGTTTCACCCCCGAAAACTTAGTCGAAGCTGTGGGCGAAACACTCAATCCTGAAACCGTATACCAACTGATCGAAAAAGCCGAAAACCTCAGCCACCTAGACTTATCCGTCCTAGCCGCCATTATAGAGGGCTTGAGCAAACTCAATGGTTTTCCCGTTGGCATCGCAGAAGTGCTAATATTTTTTCCTGACATTTCCGAGGAAGCATTGGCAAAATCGCCTTGGCGTCAACTTTACCTCGTCGATAATGAAATTCCCCCCTATGATTGGGGAGATGTAGACCCCCTCGAAGGCACAAAGCCTGTGCGTTTTATTCCGGGAGTTGGAATAGTAATTCTGGACAATGAAAGTGCAACGAATAGTAAAGAAGATATCCAGCCATTTACTAGAATTACCTGCGATTCAGAATTCATGGCGGGAAAACCTTGCATTCGCAACTTACCCATAACTGTTGAAACTATCATCTCAATGATGGCGTCTCACTATTCGACAGCAGAAATACGCCAAACTTATCCAGAACTTGAAGAAGCAGACTTTAAAGAAGTTATCGCCTATGCTAAATGGCGAATTCAAGAAACAAATCCGATCGACATTGGCAATAAAAAGGTAGAGAAAATTTGTGAGTCAGCTACCTAATTTTTTGCAGGTGAGGGCCGTGGTGCTAGTTAACTTCCCCGCTCAAATTCCCCCCGGTCGCGAACAGGAAAACACTCGACCTGCGGTAATTGTAGCTTTGCCAAATGTCACAGGAATAACGCGGTTTTCGTTGGTAATAGTCGTTCCCTTGACGACACAACAAGGAGATTGGGCGGCACGAAACTCAACGCTATATCCGCAGCTTCAGGCTGGAATGGGAAACATACGCTATGACTCTACAGTGTTGCTGGATCAAATACGCGCTGTGGACATAAAGCGTGTTTTGGGCTACCGAGGAGATTTAACCGCAGAAGAGTATCAGCCGATCGCAAATGGACTCAAGCTAATGTTCAGCTTTTAAATTATCCCTTCATTACCTAACCGTTTATCGCGCAGATGCTTAATACGATTCCCTACGGGATAGCTTCGCACGCGCGTACTTTTTGCTGTTTTTCCTCTAAAAACTCGGCAAAGTCGCAGACTTCAGCCCAAAGAAACCGGGTTTTTAGCGAATCTTCGCACCGCAACGAAGTATTTTCGTAAAAAACCCGGTTTCTGAACCTCATGCGTAAGTCTTATAATTGCAACTGATGCGGATAAACTGTTTCAACACCAATCGTTTCTATAAATGCGCCCGGTTCATCCTGAGTTGCAGGAACAAAATCCCCGCCAACTTCTGCTTTCACCCATCCCCCAAATAATTCTACTAAATAAGCTTCACCATTCTTGAAAACCTCAACAATTGCCCCGGCTGTTTGTGGCGGTGCAATCTCGCCATCAGCGAGGGCGACTGCTTCGGTTAAATTAACTGCATCGAATAATTGAAACTTGCTCATTGCTGTCTCCCAACCGTTTATTGCACAAATGCTGAATACGATCGCACTTTCCTACTCTAAATAGGAAGTCGCCGTACTCGATAACGATTATCTTCCACTGTCACAATCGCACCTGTTTCCAAATCTTCACCGCACTCTGACAAAACAGCCAGCAATCTAGCACTAACAAACACTGGAATAGTGGTTTGCAGTCTAAAAATAATCACACTTGGAAGAGATTGAGAACTGATAGCCAAAAGCTCGCCAAAATCCAGGTCAAAAGTTAAAACAATTCGTTGCTCTTGGCGTGCTTTTTCCAGGATCTCAGAATCGGGCAAACGCTCCAATCCTTGCTCATTTAAGTGTACAGCATTATATCCCTGCTGGCGCAGTGCAAGCACCGTTACAGGAGACACACCCATGTCTGCCAAAAATTTCATGCTGGAGTCCCGCTAAATGGACGAATTTGCTCGTTCGTCAAAAATGCCGCATACTGGAGACTAGCTTTAATATCCTCAGCTTCCAAATAAGGATAAGCTGCCAAAATTTCCTCTACACTCATCCCATTTGCTACTAAACTCACTACCAAAGAAACAGTAATTCGCATTCCTCGAATGCAAGCTCTTCCTCCCATAATTTTTGGATCGAAGGTAATGCGATCGAACATCATATCCTCCCACTCTTCCTTAATGTCCCAATAGCTTATCCCGCAAATGCTTAATCCGATCGCGCAATTTACCCGCCTCCTCAAACTCCAACTTCTTAGCCGCCGCCTTCATCTGCGCTTCCAACCGCCCGATTAACTGAGGAATCTCATCCAAAGATAACTCGTTTACCTGTTCGTAAACCTCCTCCAACTGCTGAGAATTCAGCTTGCGCGACACATCCAAAAACGCCAAAATCGCATTACTCGATCGCTTTTTGGCGATCGGCTGCGGCGTAATCCCGTGCATCTTATTGTACGCTAGCTGAATCCCCCGGCGTCGATCCGTTTCGTCGATCGCCTTAACCATACTATCCGTCAAATTATCCGCGTACAAAATAGCCTGTCCCTGAACGTGCCGCGCCGCCCTTCCAATCGTTTGAATCAACGAACGTCCCGAGCGCAAAAACCCCTCTTTATCGGCATCCAAAATTACCACCAGCGAAACTTCCGGCAAATCCAAACCTTCCCGCAGCAAGTTAACACCAATCAATACATCAAACTTACCATCCTGCAAATCTTGGATAATTTCGATGCGTTGAATCGACTGAATTTCCGAGTGCAAATACCGCACTCTAATTCCCCTTTCCTGCAAATATTCGGTTAAATCTTCCGCCATCCGCTTGGTTAAAGTCGTCACCAAAACTCGCTCGTCCCGACTTACTCTCTCCTTGATTTCTCCCAACAAATCATCAATTTGTCCTTCCGTCGGGCGCACGAAAATTGTCGGATCTATTACTCCGGTAGGCCGAATTACTTGCTCTGCAACTCTGCCTTCAGATATTTCCATTTCCCAATCCCCAGGCGTAGCAGAAACAAAGATGCACTGATTCTCTTTTGCCCAGAATTCCTCAGCTTTTAAAGGGCGGTTATCAGCCGCGCTGGGCAAGCGGAAACCGTGTTCGATCAATACTTTTTTGCGCGCTTGGTCGCCGTTGTACATCCCCCGAATTTGCGGCACTGTGACGTGAGATTCATCTATTACCAACATCCAATCTTTCGGGAAATAATCAATCAAACATTCTGGCGGTTCCCCCGCATTTCTCCCTGCTAAATGCCGCGAATAATTCTCGACTCCGTTGCAGTATCCTACCTCGCGCAGCATTTCCAAATCGTAGCGCGTGCGCTGTTCCAACCGCTGAGCTTCTAAGAGTTTACCCTCTTTTTCAAATTCTGCCAGTCGGTCTTCTAATTCGAGTTCTATTCCTTGGCAAGCAGCCTCTAATTTATCTTCTGCCGTGACAAAGTGGCGCGCTGGATAGATATTTAAAGCCGTTGAACTTTGCAGGATTTTACCTGTTACCGGGTCAACGTAGCGAATGGCATCAATTTCGTCGCCGAAGAATTCGACGCGAATAATTCTATCTTCGTAAGCGGGGCCTATTTCCAAAACATCGCCTTTGACGCGAAATTTGCCTCTGCCTAAATCTATGTCGTTGCGGCTGTATTGGACGTTGACTAAATCTCGCAAAACTTGCCGCTGGTTGACTTCCATTCCTACTCGCAAAGGAATAGCAGCTTTCAGGTATTCTGCGGGCATTCCCAAACCGTAGATGCAGCTAATTGAAGCAACTACAATTACGTCGCGGCGTTCAAAGAGCGATCGCGTAGCTGAGTGCCGCAACATATCGATCTCGTCGTTAATTGCTGCCGTCTTCTCAATGAAAGTATCCGTGACAGCGATGTATGCTTCAGGTTGGTAGTAGTCGTAATAACTGACAAAGTATTCGACTGCATTGTTCGGGAAAAAATTTCGCAGTTCGTTGCACAGTTGAGCTGCCAGGGTTTTGTTGTGTGCTAGGACTAAGGTGGGTCTGCCGACTTTTTCAATCACCGAGGCAATGGAGAAGGTTTTGCCCGTACCTGTGGCGCCGAGTAAGGTTTGAAATCGATCCCCGGCTTCGATGCCTTTGACAAGTTGCTCGATCGCTAGCGGTTGGTCGCCTGTGGGCTGGAAGGGCGCTTGCAATTGAAAAGATGCTGCCGCAGTTACCATAGGAAAATGTAGCTATTACCCATAAATTTTAACAAAAATGCAGAGATTCTGCAATTTCGTTAAAAAAATAGTTAGACTTTGTAATATTATTTTAATCATCGGCCCAAATAGAAAGCAGAAAGCCCACAAAAGCAGTTGTCCGAACCCAGCAATCAACAGCAGTAAGCGAGGAAAATAATTATGAGTCTCACCCCCAAAAATAAAGGCAATGCGATCGCCCGCCGCGGCAAAGGCAGTTCCAAAAGCCAAGCGACAGAACCCACGGATGCCAAAGCAACAGGAATTCAACTTTATCGGCCTCAACTCATGCATGACAACCGCCCCGTCGGCCCTGACGATTTTACCATCAGCGAGACCGTCTCGATGTCGGGGAATCGCCCGATCGGCATTAGCACCCTGCACCTCAGCGAAACCTACGGCATTGTAGGCAATCGCCCAGTCGAATCCAGCGACTTTGAAGTGGTTGCTACACTCGGCAATCGCCCGATCGGCTCCAGCGCCATGCAAGTCAGTGAAATGTTCAGTATGTCCGGTGCTCGCCCTATTGCCATCAGCACTCTTCACATTGATGAAGTTTACTCCACAATGGGAGGAAACCGCCCCATTGCCTCAAACGAAATTGACGATAGCTCGACATTAATGGGCTTCTTAGATTAATTAGTCAGTTGTTAGTTGTTAGTTGACTGTTGTCAGTTGACCGTTGTCAGTTGACTGTTGACTGTTGTTATTTCTTATTTGTTACCTGCTACTAATAAGCAATAACCATAGCACTTCTGGGTTTAATGAGGTACGTCTGGTAATTGGTAATTGAGAGGGATGTATAGCGGTTTTCTCTTGAAGTGAAATGCTAATCTGTAGGGTGCGTCGCCCTCAGATGAGAAATGAAACTTGCCGATTTTTCCGGGCGACGCACCTTACCCTTATCAATAGCGGATCTAACAATTTGTGGCGTCCAGAACTGTAATAATTACAGTCAACAGTCAACAGTCAACAGCCAACAGTCAACTAACTACTTCCCCAGACTCTGATATTTACTCAATAAAGCAGCAAAGCGTTTGTAATCCACAGGCTTCCTCAAATACTCCGCCGCTCCCAATTCCAAACCCTGATTTTGGTCGTCCAAAAAAGTTATCATAATTACCGGAATATCAACCAAATCCCGATCGGCTTTCAATGCCGACAGCACCGCCCAGCCGTCCATACTCGGCATCATCACGTCCAGAAGAATCGCGTCGGGCAGCAACTCCTTAGCCAACAGAAGCCCCCCTTGACCGCTAGCCGACGATCGCACCCGAAATCCCTGTTTCGACAAGCAGCGAGTCATCAAATCCCGCGCGTCTGGATCGTCGTCAATCACCAGCACAGTAGCAGCATCTGGCAGATCCAGCGGTTGCGATCGCACTGCTTTTTGCTTCGCCTCAGTCGCCACTGCACTCGGTTCTAAATCGTCGGCAGGCTTCGGCTGCATTGGTTCGATTTCTGGATCGTCCCGCGCTTCTTTCGGGCTTGTAACCGCAATCGGCAACCGGATCGTAAAACTAGAACCGCAATTAAATTCGCTCTCAACCGTAATGTCTCCGCCCATCATCTGGCAAAATTTCCGGCTAATTGTCAGCCCTAAACCGGTGCCGCCGTATTTTCGGGTAGTAGAATCGTCCGCTTGAGCGAAAGCTCCGAACAGCCTCGACACCTGATCCTCAGTCATGCCGATGCCGGTATCGGTTACTTGAAACACGATCGAAGGCTGTTGACAGCGAGAAGGATCTGCCGAGAGTTCTTCGGAATTGTCGATCGGCAAAACCTCCCCTTCTTCCTTCCAAACATTAATCGTAATTTTGCCTCGCTCGGTAAACTTAGCAGCATTGCTCGCCAAATTTAACAGCGCTTGTCGCAGCTTCGACGAATCGGAGTATATCGTGCCAATATTGGGATCGCAATTGACGATCAAAGTATTGCCATTTTTCCCTAGCGTCGGTTGAACAATAGTGACAACCTGCTCGATCAAATCCAACACCTCAAAAGTCTCCAAGAAAAGAGTCATCTTTCCTGCTTCAATTTTAGAAATATCCAGGATGTCACTAATAATGGTGAGCAACTGCTTGCCTGCCATATTAATGCTTGCCAAATCCATCACAAACTCTTCTTCGCCGAGTTCCAGAGCCTCTTCTTGTAGCAGCTCGCTATAGCCGATAATCGCATTCAAGGGCGTCCGCAACTCGTGAGTCATATTTGCCAAAAAAGTGCTTTTCGCCCGGTTGGCAGCTTCCGCAGCATTCTTAGCGACTTCCAATTCCCCCGATCGTTCCTCTAGCTGCCGCTGCCGCACCTCCAAACCGTTGAGCAAACTGCTAATTTGCTGAGCCATTGTATTGAGAGTAGAAGATAGCACCCCGATCGCGTCATTAGAAACCACAGGCGATCGAGCCGTCAAATCACCGCTTGCCATCTGTTCGGCAGTTTGCCGCAGCAAGCCGAGATTCCGAATAATTGCCGACACAGACACAAAACCCACTATCCCCGCGATCAAACTCAAAACCAAAGCTGCCAGCAGCCAGTGCTGAGTGCGGCTCGCCACAAAGAGAGTTTGCTGCACCAGCACCGCCATTGCGGCCTCAGAAACCGCCGCCGCCGGATTTGAGGCAGCCTCTATTGTCAGCAAATAGTTCTTCATATCCACAGAACCCATCCACCCGACTCCCACCGCCATCCAAGTTATCAGTACCAAGATGACAAACAGCCCGATCAAAGACGCCCGAGTTCCCAGAGAAATCCCCCTCGTAGCAAGTGCCGCCGCCCAAGGATAGCCCTTGAGAAAAGGATCTGGCGGAACCGGTGCGCCGGAATTCCAAATCTCCTCAATTTGACCGTCCACCCTCACCTTACCAATCCGCACTGTTTTCCAGATATGCTGAGTTTGGGCATCTATTTTTACCTTGCCCGAAGGCGCTGCAAACTCAATATTTTTAGCTGCCGCCCTGACTTTAACCACATTTGTCGAACCAGCTTTTTCTACTGCTTGCTTCCACAGGTAAACGCCCAAATAAGCAGCTTCGATCGGGTCATCCGTGACTCGATTTTCCCCGTATCGAGCTTTATAAGCCTTGACAAATTTACGATTTTCCGGTGTATCCACCGTTTGAAAATAGTTCCAAACCACCAAATGTCCAGCAATATTGGACGGCCCGATCGCCCGCACTTCCTCTTCTGCTACGCTGACCGACATCACCGACAAATCCTCTGGTTTCACGCCAGCTTCCCGCAACTTTTGGAAAAAAGCCACATTGCTATCGCCGTTGAGAGTGTTGAGAATCGCATCTGGTTTCACTGCTAAGATATGTGCGATCGCCTCGCCCACATCCCTCGAACCCAGCGGCAGATAAACTTCCCCCGCCAACTCTCCCCCCAGTGCCGCCAGTTGAGCTTTCACAATCAGATTTGCCGTGCGGGGAAAGATATAATCCGAACCCAACAGGAAAATTTTCCGCTTCCCCTGTGCCAGCAAGTAATTCACCCCAGGCACAATCTGTTGGTTCGGGGCAGCACCAGTGTAGAAAATATTCGGACACTGTTCTAGCCCTTCATACTGCACCGGATAGAACAGCAACCCGCTGCCGTGCTCGAAAGCCGGCTGTACAGCCTTGCGGCTCGCCGAAGTCCAACAGCCAAATACCACCGCCACCTGCGCTTCTAGGAGCAATTGCTTAGCTTTTTGAGCAAAAGTTTGCAAATCGCTGGCTCCATCTTCTATAACCGCTTCCAAGGGGCGCCCCAGCACCCCTCCCGCCGCATTAATTTCCTCAACAGCCAACAGCGTCGCATCTTTAACAGAAATTTCGCTGATGGACATCGTGCCCGTCAGCGAATGCAACACGCCTATTTTGATCGGCTCACGAGTCGGGCCGGCTGCTTCGAGGGGGTTACTGCTCCTTGCTCCCATAGGGTTTTAGATAATTTTTACTAATAAGAGAAATTTTAGTTCGATCCTGCTGGAAGTTAGCCTTGAGGCTAACTCTTGTTTAGCAGATTATTTAAGCCGATCGCCACCAAACTTGGGAATTGCTGCACCCTGTTGATTTTAACCGTCAAACTGCTCTACATCTGACTTAAGTCTGCAGTGACAACTCCTACACCAACACAAGCTGTCACCATTGGTGTAGGCTTCTCAGTGACTCCTGCTATTGCATAGGACATTAACTGAGCTTTAAGAACGGGTTGCCCCACCGCTCTATTTTTGATTACTATTGCGGCATTATGGTCACGGTCTAGACTGCACCCACAGTGAGGACAGTCATGCCAACGAATATGCAGCTTTTTTGGTACTTTCTCGCCGCAATTAGAACAATCTTGTGAAGTATTATGGGCACTTACTGGGACAACCAACAAACCCGCGTTTTCGGCTTTGTTTGTCAGTATCGACAGAAAACTTGACCACCCAGCGTCCAACACAGATTTAGCCAACCTTGTACGAGCTAGACCTTTGATGTTTAAATCCTCGTGTGCGATTACGTCATATTTTGACAGCAGCCAATTAGCTGTCTTGAAGTGGAAGTCTTTTCTTTTATCTGCCACCTTCTTGTGTTGTCTGCCCAGTTGCTTAATAGCTTTAAGCCTGCTATTGCTCCCCTTTTTGCGACGTGACACTCGCTTTTGAATAGTTCGCAAGCATTTTTGTTCTTTACGGTAATATTGGGGCGGGGCGACTGTTTCGCCTTCAGATGTTGTCAAAAACTCCTTCAATCCCACGTCAATACCTGTTATCGAGCGAGGATTAAAGTCTGGCTTTATCTCTGGAACTGTCTTGTCTTCTAGGGAGAGCGTAAGGTAATAACCATCAGCTTTCTTGGTGACAGATGCGGTTTTGATTTTGAACCCGTCAGGGATAGGACGGTGCAAGACAACTTTAACTTTCCCAAACATCGGCAAGTTAATCAAGTTGCCCTGTAAGCATCCCTCTTTCATTTGCGGATAAGTAAAGGTGCGATAGCGGCTGCGAGCTTTGAATCGAGGTTTTCCGCTGCGTTTTCCGCTGCTATCACCTTTTAGGAAACGGTCAAATGTTGTCTTAACTCGCTTAACTACATCCTGAAGGACTTGCGAATATATTTCGCTATACCAAGGATTTGTTTTCTTGAGTTGAGGTAACGTTTTCTTTTGCGAGCAATAATCGGGATCGTCTCGCAGTTCAGGTAGGTAACAGACGAGATTGCAGGCGTTAACAGGAGAGCGATTTTGTTCGTACCAATTAAATCTATCAGCCAACAGGTAATTGTATTGGGCAGACAGCATGGATAGCCATCTGTCTAGCTCAATGACTTGCTGTTTTGTTGGACGTAGTTTGTACTGGTAAGCCGTTCTCATTAATTGGCAAATATTGGATCGCAGTCGGTACGCATCAATTAGTGTTACTGTACCAGAATGCGTTATTTACTGTCAAGTACAAAGGAGAAAATAGACCCATTAAATAAAGAGTTTGTTTGTCTCGTCATCCACCCGCCCACCGCTCAAAACATAGTTTTGAATTGGTTGACGGTGGAATCCACAGCGAAACGCGACTTTCATCCCACACTAATCGAAGCGACAAGCGTGTGGGGATTCCCGTCTGGCTAGCTAAATTGCCTCCCATTTCTCTCTTCATCTTTTACCGATGTCCAAAGAGTCTCATCCAACAACATTCGGCACTTAATGCGATCGCGCGCACCGCAGAAAAATTGTCCCCCCCTCCTCCCTCTCCCCTACTCATTCACTGCCCGCGCCTTGCGACTCACCAAGCAATCTCATGCACTCACGCACTCTTGGCCTCCCCATATCTTTCTTCCGACAGATGGAAGTCTCCCTAATTTCTCTTAGTTTAAAACTAAAAACTCTTCCCCAGCTCCTATCTGTCTTCAGGGAGAGGGAAGGCTTCGTCATTGGCGTTATTATAAATATAAGGTTAACTTGTAACTAGCCTTGTTAAAAATAAATTTTGCAAACAATAGGGTCAAGACAAATGAATATTGAAGAAAATGCGACCCACACTGGCAGCGAAAATCAAGTAACGCTACCAAAATCAAAGGAAACCTTGCTCGGCGAGGAAACAGAAAAAGCCCTCGGTCAGCAAAAACAAGAAAATGCTCAAACTATGCGCGCTGTCGAACAGTTGAAAGAAGAACTTCAGGACAGAATAGATGAAGAATGTCATCAC
Source organism: Microcoleus sp. B13-B6 (assembly GCF_036705405.1). Lineage (NCBI taxonomy): Bacteria > Bacillati > Cyanobacteriota > Cyanophyceae > Oscillatoriales > Microcoleaceae > Microcoleus > Microcoleus sp. B13-B6. Next base: position 22,982 of record NZ_JAUBUJ010000016.1, on the reverse strand, counting down.
AAGGTAAATTAAAACTAATACGAAATTTGTTCGGGTGTGGGTAAGATGCGGTCTTGCCCACACCCGCCTTTTTAATGCCGAATTAAATAAAAATTTAAAATTATAAATTCTTTTGGGTTTAAAAAAATAGTCTGGGACGCACGGGCGACCCTCCAGCAGTTTTTTACAAAAATACTTGATTGCAGCCAGCAGAAACGGTAAAAAACGCCGGTAAGTAAGTATAAAAGTGGCAGTCAGTCTCAAATTGAAAAATAATTTTTCCATCTTCCATGTTCCCTCTTCATTTTTTCTTCATTCTTTCTTCCTAGAGGTAGAGTGCAACGCAGCTCCTAGTTACCTATGATGAGTTTATTAAGTAAAAAATGTCTGAGATACAGATAGGGAGAAACCCATGAGCACTGAAGATAGAGCAAAGGCAACTGGCGACAACATCGCAGGCAAAGCTCAAGAAGCCCTAGGCAATGTTACTGGCGACCCGAAGGATAAAGCAGAAGGCAAAGCCAAGCAGGCAAAAGCTGAAGCTGGTCACGCCATCGAAGATGTAAAAGATGAGCTCAAAAAGAAACTAGACTAAGCCTAATACTAATTGAGAGGGTCGAGCAACCTGACCCTTTCAATTATGCCAAATGTTTTCTGAACGGAGGAAAAAAGGTGAGTTTATTACAGCAGAGTCGCAAAATAATTGCGGGCGTACTTTTGGTATTAATGCTGGCAGTTACTACTGCGTGCGCGCCCAGCGTTTCAGCCCAAAAACCGACTGATGTACCTGTAGCAATTGGTGGCAGTCAGGGTTATTACGCGCAGCTAGAACGTGGCAATACCGCCGCCGGTCAAGATTTTGGTCAATGGGTAACAAAGACGGCTCAGGGCTTGGTTCAGGATGCTTACGTGCGCGACAATAACAAATTGGGAGTTGTAATTACCCCGCAAGTCCGCCCGACAGAAGTGAAAGATTTGGCGAAATCTTTAGCACAAGGTTTTCACCGCAATTTCCCTAATCAGGATGTAAGTGTTTTGGTTTACGCTCCTGACAAAAAACTGATTTTGACGGCTAAGTACGACCAGCAATCAAATCAGATTGAATACAAGTCTTGACCGGGTTAGCAAGCTTAAATGATAGCCGCGTGGCGGTTTAATATTCCGCAGTTTTTTGAAGGCGAAACAATCTCAATTTAAGACTGAAATGTTGTGTAGATTGGAAGAGAGTTACCATGAGTAGCAGCGATAATTACAAGCGTCAAATCATGAACGATTTAGCCCAGGGCGATCGAGAAATGATGCCCCAGACAACTGGTGAAGATTACGAAAACTTTGACGATTTTGCTCAGAGAACTTCGCCGGCTCAGCGCAAACAATTATTCGGGCGTTCCCTGAATCACGACTCGCTCCCGCCGGCTCAATTGGAACCGGAATTGCAAAAGGCGATCGCCCAAATTAAGCCAAATGAACGCGACGATGTAGCGCGGGAATTCTTCAAGCATTTGGGCAAGAGAGGATTGGACGATCGCCAATTGGAAAAGCAGCTAGGACTTTCTACCCACCACGCCAGCCGCATGAATGCTGACGATGTTACCAAGTTGGCCTCGTTCACCTATCACAATCACCCGGATATTTTCCAAGAAGTGCTGGCCGAACAGCCTAGTTTGATGAAGTTTTTGGGAAATCCAGTTGTTGCTGGTATTTTGGGAATAGTTGCGGCTAAATGGCTCAACAACCGCAAATAATCTTGGATTCAGACAAGCCTAAAAACTGATAATACGTGCAGCAAATAAAAGGACGATCGCTCGGGCGATCGTCCTTTTATTTTTTATATCTCGTCCGGTCAATTCGGGAGCATCTCATATTTGTAAAAATACTTCTTCTGGCTCCTTCCTTCTGCCTCTTTCCTTCTGCCTCCTGCCTCCTGCCTCCTGCCTCAAAACTCCAATTTCTAGCGGAGGGCTGCAAAGGTGAGATGCTCCCGTCAATTCCCTCCGCTTCGCTTCACCCGAAATCAGGTAGGGGCGGGTTCACGAACCATATCTGCCAATAATTGACAATCTCAAAAACCCGCCCGGCCGGGATATTATGGTCAATCGATCGGACTAGATGTTAGATATAGTCCGGTAGTAAAATAACCGCGATCGCGTTTTTATGGAGGATTTTAGTCATCATAAAACTAACTCAAAATTTAGTCCTCACTACAAACATCTTTGATGGCGGTCGTTCGAGGAAACATAAGATTATAATACTAAATCCCGATTGTTTAAATCTTAATTATTGGGTTCCTAGCGGTTCCGGTAAGTAAAAAACCTTGCCAATTACCGATTACGAATTACTAATTATTGCTTAAAGCTAAAAATAACTGCACAGCAGTCAACAGCGGTATACCTGACACTCCGCCAAATTAAATGTAGGATTAAGTGTTGTCGTGAATCAGAAAAAAAAGATGAACTTATCCACTATTTGGCGAAAACTCCGCAGCCAGCAAGCCTTCTGCTTGGCTGCAATCCTCGCAGGTTGCCTTGTATTTATCGGTTGTTCCCCCGCCCAGTCAGCGGCTGGCAATTCAGTCGATCCCAAGTTCAAAGAGCAAGTCTTGCAGGTGATCCGCGAAAACCCGCAAGCAATTTTAGAGTCGGTACAAGCGTACCAGCAACAGCAGCAGCAGTCTCTCAAAGCAGCGCAGCAGTCATTTTTGCAGGAGATGAAAACTAATCCCAAATCTTCGATCGGGGATTCTCCCACCACGGGCTCACCTTCCCAGCAAATTGTACTTTTAGAATTCTCTGACTTTCAATGTCCGTTTTGCGCGCGCGCTCACGATACAGTCAAGCAGTTTATGGCAAAACACCAGGACAAAGTTACTTTAGCTTACAAGCATTTTCCCTTGACTTCTATTCACCCTCAAGCGCTGCCAGCAGCTAAAGCAGCTTGGGCTGCTGGGCAGCAGGGCAAATTCTGGGAATATTACAGCGCTTTGTTTGAAGGGCAGAAACAGTTAGGCGAACCATTGTACGGATCGATCGCCCAAAAGCTCAATCTAAAATTAGATAAATTCAACACCGATCGCAACAGCCCCGCTGCAGAAGCCGCCATTGCCAAAGACGTGCAACTCGCTCAACAACTGGGCATTGAAGGGACTCCCTTCTTTATTATGAACGGCAAAACTTTCTCCGGGGCGGTCGAGCTTTCTGAGATGGAAAGCATTCTCGCATCTGTCTCGAAATAAGAAATTAGGAGAGGGCAGTGCGGTGTTCCTACAATATTATTTTGGGATAGGGAGACGGCACTGCCCAGCTTCGTGTAACCAAACAGGTCAATCGATTTTAGATTTTAGATTTTAGATTAAAGAATTGAAGCATTGACTTGCGCGAGATGTATCCGGGGGCTTGTATCCTGGATGCTTCGGTCAAATTCAGTCACAGACTCGTGTTTGACGATTAAGACCAGGTTCGCCCCAATTGTCGGAGGGGACAAGAATCTTCTCAAAGTTGTGCGACTATCAGGGGGGGCCAGGGGGATTTAGACTTCGCTGTGAACCAGAGATAAAAAGGTTTTCAGGCGATTGTTGACACAAATGGGAATTGCCGTGTCCTTTTGCTCGATCGCATACAAAAAATCGATCTGAGACGATAATGGTGTTGCGATCGATCGATCAACTCATATATTACTGATGGAGGAATAAGCTCATGACACCCGTGACCTCTCCAACCGATCGAACCAGTGGATTATACGTGCGTTCCCCCGATGGAGAAAAACTCGTTTTTCCCCTGAAACATACAGAAGTCAGAGCCAAAATAGCCGGAAATTTATCGCGAGTTGAAGTCTCGCAAAAATTTGAAAATCCTTTCACAAAGCCGCTGGAAGCCGTCTATATTTTCCCGCTACCGGAGGAAGCAGCGGTAGATGAAATGGAAATTAAAATCGGCGATAAGACCATTAAAGGCAGCATCAAAAAACGCGAAGAAGCACAGCGAATTTACAAAAAAGCCAAACAAGAAGGACGGACTGCGGGTTTGCTGGAACAGGAGCGAGATAATATTTTCACCCAGTCCCTTGCCAACATCCAACCGGGCGAAGAAATCGATGTCACGATTCGCTATACCGACAGCTTGAAATTTCTAGCTGGCGATTATGAATTCGTCTTTCCGATGGTTGTCGGGCCGCGATATATTCCCGGTACGCCGCTGGATGAAACGGCAGCCAGCGGTAGTGCCCCAGCCCCAATGACAGTTAATTCCGATACCGATATTGTTCCCGATGCGTCGCGGCTGAATGCCCCGATTTTGCCACCGGGAATGCGATCGGGACACGATATCGGCGTGACGCTGGAAATTGAGGCGGGCATACCGATTCGCAACGTCAATTCCCCATCACACCAACTGCAAATTGAATATTTCGAATCTCCCCAAATTTCCTTAGAAAGCGAGCAGAAAAATGGGCAGAGGGTGCGCGTTCAGTTGGCCAATCAAGATACAATTCCCAACAAAGATTTGATTGTGCGCTATCAAATTGCGGGTGGGGAAACTCAATCTACGGTATTAACTCAAGCGGACGATCGCGGCGGGCATTTTGCAGTTTACTTGATTCCGGCGATCGAGTACAAAACTGATGAAATTGTTCCGAAAGATGTCGTATTTTTAGTCGATACTTCCGGTTCGCAATCCGGTGCGCCTTTGCAGCAATGTCAGGCATTGTTGCGGCAATTTATTAACGGGCTGAATCCAGCGGATACTTTCTCGATTCTGGATTTTTCCGACCAAGTGCGGCGACTTTCCCAACAACCGCTACCGAATACAGCAGAAAATCGACAAAAGGCGATCGAATATATCAACAAACTGTGCGCGGCAGGTAGTACGGAAATGTTGGGCGGGATTCGGGCGGCGATCGATTTTCCCGCACCATCCGGGCGCTTGCGAACTGTGGTATTCCTCAGCGACGGTTACATCGGCAACGAAAACGAAGTTCTCGCCGAAGTGCAGCAACATCTCAAATCAGGGAATCGCCTGTACAGTTTCGGTGCGGGGAGTTCCGTCAATCGCTTTTTGCTCGATCGCATTGCCCAAATCGGGCGGGGAATCTCCCGGATCATCCGGCATGACGAACCGGTTAACGAATTTGTCGAAAAGTTTTTCCGGCAAATCAACAATCCGGTGTTGGTAAATCTGGAAATTACTTGGCAGGGAGAGGGCGAAAATCCGGTAATTTATCCGTCAGTTGCGCCGGATTTATTTGCCGAACAACCGCTGGTTCTCTTTGGAAAAAAGGGCGATCGCCAAGCTGGAACACTTCAGATAAAAGGGGTTAGTGCAGGCGGACACCAGTACGTCCAAACCTACGACATGAACTTTACCGATCCTGGAAATCCGGCAGTTGCCCAGCTTTGGGGGCGGCACCGCATCAAATATTTGATGAGTCAGATGGTGCAGTACGAAATCAAGGTGGGGGTGGAAACAGTGACAGAAACGGCGCTAACCTATCAGCTTCTGTCGCAGTACACGGCTTTTGTGGCTGTCAGCGATGATGTGCGCGTCGAACCGGGTACGGAATCGATCTCGATGAACGTTCCTGTAGAAATGCCGGAAGCGGTGGAATATCTGGGCGTATTGGGCGGCACAGGCTATGTAGAAGATAATGGCTGCACAGACTGGATGGAACAAGAACAAGAATTAGAACGCGGCATCTCATTCGGCAGCTTTGCGGCAATGGCTTGTGAAGAGATCGAAGAGATCGCACCGTCAAAGGCGCGCCGTACATCACCTGTAGAAGTCGTTAGCGCTGCGGGGTTGGATGAAGAGGCGATCGATAGTTTAAACGAACACTTGGAAACTCTGACTGTGCCGCCCGGTACAAACGGCGAATTGGTGTTAGAAATTGTCTTCAGTAAGGTGCGCGCCAGCCGCATAGTTGTGGATGCTGAGGCTTCGACTTTGGCGGATGTGGAGTTGCTGAAAACGATTAAAAAATGGCTCTTTAGCTGGCGCATTCCTCACTTTATTGGGGATGCAGTGCGCCTGACGTTGCGGGTGCGATCGTAAAACAGCTTGAGTTGCACCACAATAGTCTCCTCATTCGGACCAATAATTATTCCGATGCTACCGGAATTGATATAACTATAATGTAGTAGCAGCGATTTCTAAGATTTGGGACTGGTAGCTCAAGAGGAAGGGCACTGCGACATCATCGCGGAGGTTGGGAGTTCGAGTCTCCCTCAGTTCCACCTTTTTGGGGGCTATAGCTCAATGGAAGAGCGCTTTCTCAGCAGGGAAGAAGTTGGAGGTTCAAATCCTCTTAGCCCCCACCCATCGATATCAAATCTGGATATATGAAGGGGTTTTCGCGCTCCATTTCTCAAGGGGTTGGTCAAGATGAATATCCCACCAGACCAATTAGAAATTTGCCTCAATGTTCTGCAACAAATTTCAGAAGATCCAGCGGTCATTGGCGACCACGATCGCTTCAAAAGTTTGATTGCCAAAATCTACAAACAGGGACGCAAAGGTTGGCGTCAAACTCAACAACAACAACGGCGAATTGAAGATCGCCAACTCAAAGCATCAACCGTCATGGTGCAGTATCAGCACCAACAAAAGCCATTCGCTGCGTTACCAGAATCAACAACCCGATCGCAGCATTTGCACAAGCCCATCCTGTGTTACATTTGCAAAACACCCTCTACAAAAATTCATTTTTTTTATCATTCACTCTGCCCAAAATGTGCTGAATTTAATTACCAAAAACGACAACAGCGAACCCATTTAGTTGGGCGAACTGCATTAGTGACAGGCGGACGCATCAAGATTGGCTATCAGATGGGATTGCGACTGTTGCAAGATGGTGCTAGGGTGATTCTCACCACAAGATTCCCCTATGACTGTGCTAATCGCTATAGTCTAGAACCCGATTTCGAGCAGTGGCGCGATCGCCTGCAAATTCACGGACTCGATCTGCGAAATATTCCCGCAGTGGAAACATTTGTACGGAATTTATTCCATACTGAATCCGCTCTGGATCTGATTATCAACAATGCAGCTCAAACTATCAAGCGTCCATTGGCATTTTATCAGCATCTCTTAGAGCGAGAAGAAGAAGCATCACAAATACTCAGCAACAACGCGCAAGCATTAATCCCGATCAATAGCAATCTATTAAAGGAGCAATTACCTCGACATCAATCTCTTTTACTCGAAAGTCAACCGAATTACAAAGCTCGCCTACCGGGTGCGATCGCTGATTACTTCCCGCGCGATTGCTTCGATGCTGACGGACAACAACTGGATCTTCGCCCTGAAAATAGCTGGTTGCTAAAACTGGATGAAGTAAATACGATTGAGTTACTTGAAGTACAGGTGGTGAACGCGATCGCACCCTTCATTCTTAACAGTCAACTCAAACCATTACTACTTCGTTCATCCTTTGAAAGACGCTTTATCATCAACGTTTCGGCGATGGAAGGACAATTCAACCGCGACAGTAAAACACCCTATCATCCCCATACCAATATGGCAAAAGCAGCTTTGAATATGATGACGCGAACCTCGGCGGTTGATTATGCTCGATCTAATATTTTCATTAACAGCGTCGATACGGGTTGGATTACCAATGAAAATCCTTATTCTAAAAAAATACGAGTTCAAGACGAACAAGGTTTTTACCCGCCATTAGATGCGATTGATGGGATGGCAAGAATTTACGATCCGATTGTTCAAGGTATTGAAAACCCCGATCCTCCCATTTACGGTCATTTTATTAAAGACTACGCCCCCTATCCCTGGTAGCAAATGATGATAAATACCGATCTTCACTGTCCGTTACCCAATCCTATAGAGTCTTCCTCCGAAGTTGTAATGGAACTCAAATCGTTAATCGATTATCTCCAAACCGATCGACCGATCGCTCAAAAAGTAGTCTTCCCGCGCGGCACAGTCATGCCCGATGGACGACTTGATTTGTGCAAGCAAGATTTAGGTGTAATGGGATGTCATTTAGTGACTGAAGCATTGGCAAACAATGATGCGATCGCTAGCTTATTATTGGGAACCAATGGTATTGGCGATCGGGGTGCTAAGGATGTGGCGCGATTGATTCAACGTAACAACCGTTTAGAGATTGTCTATTTAGGTTGCAATGCGATTTCATCGACAGGTATTGCTGCACTTGCCGAAGCGCTGACGCAGAATCAATCTATAACTGGTTTGTGGTTAAAACGCAATCCGATTGGCGTAGGAGGTGCAGATAGTCTAGCGGAAATGTTGCGTCACAATACAAGTATCCGCACGCTAGATTTGGTCAATACTCAAATAGGAGATGAGGGATTAGCCGCCATTTTAGAGGTTTTGACTTACACCAATCGTACTGTTGAACGGCTGTACTTGGGCGGCAATCAAATTCAGGAAAACCATGCTGCTTTACTGGCTAATCTTTTAGCTTATAATCCTGTTATTACTGGCTTATTTCTTAATGTCAATCATCTGGGCGATCGAGGTGTTACAGTTTTAGTGGATGGATTGGCAGAAAATAAAACACTGGTTGATTTAGGACTAGCTAGCAATGGAATTGGGGTAGCAGGGTGCAATCCATTATTAGCAGCAGTGGCAACCCATCCCAAACTTAGTAATCTGGATTTAGGTTATAGTCCTTCTACAGGAGTGTTGGGATCGCAGCCCAATCAGATTGGAGATATCGGTGCAAGTGCGATCGCCCATTCGATCGCACGGAACCAAACCTTATTGAAACTCAATCTTTGTCGGAATGGAATTGGCAATTTGGGAAAAAAAGCGCTCATTGCTGCATTAGAAATCAATCAAAAATTACGTTATCTGATTTTAGATGGGCAACCCGATCGGCGAATTGAAGTTTTGTTACAGCGCAACCGAATGCTGAATTTGGGTGAAGAATTACATCAGCCTCGTAGTGTTTCTTTAATTCAGAGTGTATATCGTTGAGTTTAACTCTTTTCATCCCACACTAACCTCGATCGGTATAGTGTGGGGATTCCCGTCTGTTTAGCTAAAAAGTCATCAAACAGTTTGTAGTCAGGACTTCAGTCCTTTGTGAAATCTTTTAGCCACTAAGGACTAAAGTCCTGACTGCAAACCAGTTTTATTCTGGGTAATTCACCGGACACGATCGAATTTTTGATTAAACCGCAGCTAACTCAGGAGTCGGACGCTTGCTGTGGCGGATACCCTCGATCGCCCCTGCGTAATCCTTCGCCTTAAACACAGCAGAACCAGCGACGATCGCATTTGCGCCCGCTTCCAGAACCTGCCAAGTATTGTTCCCCTTCAAACCGCCATCTACCTCAATCCAAGGATCGAGGCCCTTGTCGTCGCACATTTTACGCAACTGGCGAATTTTCGGCAAAACAGCCGGGATAAAACTTTGACCGCCAAAGCCGGGATTGACGCTCATAATCAGCACCAAATCGCAAAGTTCCAGCACGTACTCGATCAACTCCAGTGGCGTCGAAGGATTCAGAACCACACCAGCCATTTTGCCCAATTCCCGAATTTGGCCGAGGGTGCGGTGCAAGTGAGGCGAAGCATTGTGTTCCGCGTGAACCGAAATAATGTCAGCACCAGCCTTAGCGAAGTCCTCGACGTACTTCTCCGGCTCCACAATCATCAAGTGGACATCGATCACCTTGGTAGTAACGGGGCGAATTGCCTCAACAATCAGCGGCCCGATAGTAATATTAGGAACAAAGCGACCGTCCATCACATCTACGTGAATCCAGTCAGCCCCAGCTCGATCGACAGCCTGAATCTCTTCTCCAAGACGGCTAAAATCGGCTGATAATATGGATGGAGCAATAACGATGGGTTTTTGGGATTGGGTCATGGCTAAGTCTGTTCTCCTGACTGCTGTGCTGTATCCAGTTTATCAAAATACGGGTCTCCGGGTCGAAAAGTTGCCAACGATCGATCGCGAGATTGGGAGGGCAGAAAAATTTGGCCTGTGACAGACAAGTTTGGCGATCGCGCCCCAGCCCAGCTCTGGGAATTTTGGTTTAGGATATTAATTTTCCCTCTAACAAATAACTTTTGTGCAAAATCCGACCTTCTGCAAATTTTGAGTAGCGAATTATGAAAAATACAGATCCCTTAGAAAATCCTGAACTCGATCGTGCCAGTCTGTTTGTATTAATGATCCCAGTCATCGGCTTTTTCCCCGCCCTGTGGACTCTTTACCGCCGTCAGGGTAGTCCCGAACGCAAAGCCATCAGCCGCTTGGCAATTGCCCTTGCTTTTAGTTGGCTCTTAGGACATATTCTTTTAGAAGCTGGAGCGATTTCTGCGGAATCTCCGACACTTCCCATGTTATTAATGAGTAGCCTGCTAACAACCAGCTATTTCATCGTTGCTCTGGGACTGATGGTTCGCCTCTGGAAGCGTCAACCGCTATGGTTGCCCGGAATTAGCCGCGTAGCCGAGCAAGTGGTGGGCAAACATTTATCATAATTTAGGGTTTTTTTAAGCCCCTACCCTATTGATTGAGTGCGTCTTCAGCTTGATACTACATATTGCCATTATCTTTTTTATTTTTGTTGTGTGTGAGGAAGCCAGTGCCAGCTCAAAAAATTCCTAATCAAGACCCTATCCAACAATCAACTGCTCAACCTGCAACCAAAAAAGCTTCCCAGCCCCATCGAGGCCGCTGGCTGGGATTTGGTTTTGGTTTGGCTGGAGTAGCCATGCTCTCAGCCACAGCCGGAGCATTGCTAGCCGTCTCCCTTTCTACAACGCCGCTTCAGCAACAAAAGTTGAGCCCTGAAGAAGCAGCAGTATTTTCTCAAGGCGACATGGCAAAGCTCAACATGAAGATGCCGGAGCTGACTCGGCCAGTTAATATTTTAGTTTTAGGACTTAAAGTTCTGACCTCTGACATCGAAGGAAGTGTCAACAAAAATGTCGGACACGAGGTTTGGGAAAACTCATTTAAGGGCTTAACCGATACCATGCTGTTGGTTAGGTTTGACCCTCAAAATAAAAAGTTAAGCGTGCTTTCCATTCCGCGAGACACCCGCACCTATGTTGAAGGTAGAGGGGAGGTGAAAATAAACGAAGCTAATTACCACGGGGGCCCAGCTTCGTCAGCGAAGTCAGTCAGCGGACTCCTGGGCGGTGTGGGAATTGACCGCTATGTCACAGTTAATATTCATGGTATCAAAAGTTTGGTCGATGCCCTGGGTGGCATTACTATTAATGTCCCTAAAGACATGAAATATACCGATCATAGTCAGCATTTATATATAGATTTAAAGGCTGGCAAGCAGAAACTAAACGGCGAACAAATCGTGCAATATTTGCTTTACCGACACGACGATTTGGGTGACATCGGGCGGGTGCAGCGCCAACAATTGTTGATGCGGGCTTTTGTGGAACAGGAAGTAAATGTAGGTTTGCTGTCTCGACTACCGAAGATTTTATCGGTGATTCAGTCTCACCTTGACACGAATTTGAGTATAGAAGAATTGGTGGCTTTGGCGGGTTTTGCTACTCAAACCGATCGCGCTGGCGTGCAGATGTTGATGGTTCCCGGCAAATTTAGCGATTCTAAGGACTACAAGGCAAGTTTTTGGTTGCCCGACCAATATGCCATAGAAACTATGGTGGCGGAACATTTTGACTTCGGCCAAAATACTTGGACAATTGAGAATGCTGATTCGACTTTTCTGAAGGTGGCAATTCAAGATAGTACCGGCGATCCATCGGCTGTTGAAGCTTTTGTCAATAATTTGACTCAAGCCGGTTATCGGAATGTTCAGGTTTATAAAGCTTGGCCCGAACCGCTGGAGGTAACTACTCTAGTAGCTCAACAGGGCGATCTTAAAGGTGCTCAAGCAATTCGCCAGTTTTTGGGTTTTGGAGATGTGCTGGTTGAGAGTACCGGTTCTTTGCAGTCGGATGTGACAATTAGATTGGGTAAGGATTGGTTGGAGAAAAAGGCTCAGTCCGGCAGTGCGGCTAAGTCTTTTTAAACTGGATTTTAACAGGGGTATTTGTAGGGACACAGCAATGCTGTGTCCTCTTCTTTTCTGTTGGTAGAGATGGAGGCGATCGCTTTTTTAATTTGGTATTTGTAGGGACACAGCACTAAGCTGTCGCGCATTTAAATTGTATATTCAGGGCGGGCGGGACGCCCAACCCCTACTCCCCACAAGACGGGGAATTGTTTTTTAACAGACAATTTAAATGTAGAACAGCTTATCTTATCATCAGTGTTATCACTGAACAAGAGAAAAGACAGGTATAATATACAGCATATCCCGTGATTTCCACCCTTGCCTGTTTCTGCTTTATCCCTCATAAATTCAAAGGCAAAGGTTGCTCTTTGCCTAAAAACCTTAACCATCAATTCATTTAGGAGAGAAGATTAAATCGTCTATTTCACTTAATTGATCTTCCGAAATTTTTAAGGTTTGACCACCTTTTGTATACAGACTATCTCGGTAAATTAATTCATAGTGATATCCCATATTATTCATATAGTCTAGTAAGTATTTTGAGGTCAAACCCGCAGCTCTTATAGTTTTCTGGTTAATTTCCATTAAAATTAGGGGACGAAATTTCGCCAGGGTTTTTTCTCCGCCTTTTAAAGCATCTAATTCAGCCCCCTCAATATCGATTTTCATGACATCTAGACGTTGGATTTGAGGATTTTCTTCCATCCAACGATCTAAAGTCGTTAACTCAATTTCTCCTAAGCATTCTGTATAATTTTGATCGGGGTAAATTGTGGCTACTCCTTCATTATGCAAATTATAATGTTTTTCTTTTTCCATTGAGATGTAGATAGGCAGTTTACCCACTCGATCGCTCAAACCTTTTTGTACGAGTTGAACGTGATTCCATTGATTCATTTTAACATTAGAGGATAACTTTTCAAAAGTTGTACTAACAGGTTCAAAGGCAATCACAGAACCCGAAGTTAATCGTTTAGCAGCGAAGCAAGTAAATTCCCCGTGATTGGCTCCCACATCCATAAAAACCATCTCCGGTTTGAGAATATTCTCTAAAAAATTGCACTGATGATAGGAATAGAAACCTCGCCAAAAGATTTCGTTACAAATATAACTCTTGAGATCGCAAGTAAAGTAAAGATTGCGATCAAAATCATCAATAACTACGGGTTGAGTGGGTTGAGGATAGAGTTTACGGGTTAATTCCCCTAAATAACCCAAAGGTGGATGTTGGTATGCAAATTGGGTAAATTTTCTGGTCCAGTTAAGAAAAATATTCATGGGTTGATGGTTCATTTATGGAGAAAAATTGCTATTCAATTTAATGTCATAAGGATTATATCGCAAATCTCAAGGAACGATGAAAATCTCTGACCCAAAAACCCGGTTTTTTTTTAGTCGGAGTCATCAGTCAGGAATCAGGACTTGCCCACTCGGATGCCTGGAAGGTTTTTTACCGGGATTAAAGGCTATAACACAGTCTTTTCCTAAAAAAAACCGGTTTCTGCGCTATTCCTATGATACTATCTTTTTTGGTGATAATGAATCACGATCGCAATACCGATACTTCCCTCCGCAATCACAAGTGAAACAATAATCTACCAGGGAAAGCCTAAGATATTTTATAAAGGTAGGGTTGATGAACAAGGAGCCTAAAATAGACCGACAGCGGGAACATCAAGCAAATGAACGCACGTTTCTTGCATGGTTACGAACTTCACTCGCTTTAATTGGTTTTGGGTTTGCGATCAGTCGGTTCAGTTTATTTCTCCGTCAATTTCAAGCTACAGTGACTCAGCAAGAAGTTTCCTCCCCTCCCTTCTTCAACTCCGAAACTTTAGGGCTGAGTCTGGTCGTTTTTGGAATTGCGGTGATTGCCTTAGCAGCATGGCGTTATAATCGAGTATTCTGGCAAATTGAGCGAGGTGATTATCGCCCAAATCGTGTGCTAGTTTGGATTCTGACTGGAGTTGTAATGATTTTAGGAACGTTAAGCATTCCCTTGTTGCTGTGGCGCGATCGCGGAAATATAGCTCCCACTTCAACTCCTAAAAACTCTCAATTCTAAGTTAATCCGATTGCTTATAATTGAGTGAAAATAACCGCAACCATATCATTAAGCTTTTGTGCATCTAGATTGTCTATAGTCTTAAAGGAGCTGATGGGGAGAGGATTTGACGATTTTGGCTCTGGTCATGGAAATATACAATTTAAATGCAGTACAACTTACAAGCGGAAGCAAGTGAAATGAAGCCATCGCACCCACAACCAACCTAAAAAACTCCCCACAAAATAAGAGATAAAATCTGACCAACTAAAGTGATTTCCCAAAATCAGCCTTCCTGGTAAAGTAGCTCGCATTGCTTGTAGACACGGAGGAGTCCACAGTTGGAGAAACTCTACTCCGCAGGTAGCTAGACACACAGCTACAGCCGCCCTAATTTGCGAAAATCGCGGCAATATCAGAACTACCAGCAAAATCCAAAATACCTCATAAGCTATGCTCCCAAAAGAGTCGTTGAACCATTCCGGTGCAGGGCCGCGAGAAAATCTCACTACGTAACCTAAAGGGATAATGACAGTAATGCTGATTAGCAGAGCAACTCGATATTTGAAAAAACGGTGATGGGGAGAAATTGGGGAAGTCATTGATTCCGGCCACAATCACGGATTTGTTGTCACAGGTTGAAGTGGATAAACCTCAGCAGTAAATGTCATCTTCAATACTGCATTGGCTGGCAACGGCTCATTGAACCAATGTTCTTTGTACCACCTATCCTCTTCTATCAATGAAAACATACAACGCTCCGCAAAACAGCGATCGCCAGCGTCTAAATTGACGCTCCAGGGCTGCCGCCCCTGTCCTTCCAAAACCAAGATGCAATCTGGGTTGCTGGGTTGATCGTTCAGCGAATCATCACTAAGCTGAACCCAACTTGGGCGATGAAGGCTGAGTCTGATAGCCACCTCAAGCCGCTCCAAGTCAGGATGCTCTATGGATTTTTCTAGGAACCTTGTGACTGCTTCAATCTCGATATCTTGCGTGATGCCCTCAAGCAGTACCCCGAAATCAGTGACCAAACAAGCCAGTTCATCATCGGCTGTGAACCCCCAATAACTGGCATAGGAACCATCCCCGTATCCACTTGAAAATGCGATCGCATTGCCCTCAGTATCAGGGTCTAGGGTGAGATTGAAAGTGTTAGTATCGGGGTCTAGGGTGAGATTGAAACCACTCGGATCGATAATTTGCTGAAATGGGTAGGTCAATTGAGTTACCAGATCCTGAGCTGCTAGCCAGGCATCCAATTGCAACTTTTGTTCAAAGGCACCCTCGACTAGACCCTGCAATTCTTCAGCAGAACGCCGCTCAACTACCTGAGCATCCACAAAACAGCCCATTCCCGCATCAACACCATAGCCAAAAAACTGATTCCCTCTTAACTCGGCCCAATCCTCACTTGGACGCAGAGCCATCTCCCAACGGACAGGGGATTCAGAGCAAAACTTAACCATCGCACAGGCAATGGTCCAATAGTCAACCACACTTAGCAACACAGGATAGCGCCCTGGTGGAACGGTTCTGGTAAATGGGGCAACGTCTTTGCACCACAGCCAACCGGGGTCGCACGCAATAATACGCCCTGAAGGTAAAACTAAGTCACCCGCCTGAACAACATCACTGGTTATGCGACCCTCTGTGAGCGATTCGTAGACTTGATTGGGCTCGAATGCTGCGAGGAAATTGGTATGAGCCTTTAGGGACATGAGGCGATCGCAGTTAGATAGAACATTTTTACTACTCTAATATATGATTTGTGGTTCAACATCAAAGATTGCTTGGGTAAGCCATATCTATTTAACCGGACTTGATATGACTGGCATAAAATCTTAACCTGTATCGGATTGAGTGTCTGGTACAACTTGCAAAAGAATTACATTGCTTTGGCGCTCGCCATCGATCTAATTCATCTGCGTTAATCTGTGTTTATCTGCCCTCATCTGCGGTTAAAAAAAGAGAATTTGTCGGGTCGCAGATGACAATAGATTGACGCAGATTAACGCAGATGAATAGAAGAGAGATATCAATAATTCCGATGCTAACAGATTTGATATAATATCAATTACGGCTGCACTCCATATGATACCGAGGACACACCAGTGCCGTGTCCTAATTTCTTCTTCCTACTTCTTCCTTCGCGTTCTTCGCGTCTTCGCGGTTCAATCATACCAATTCTTCCCGCACCAAAGGAGCAAAAGCACTAATTGTCTGCAAATGCCGATCGCTCTTTAATCCAATCGAGTAAAATAGGATTGACCAATTCCGGCGCTTCATCCTGGGGGCAGTGGCCCACTCCCTCCAAAGGAATAAACTTTTCAACAGCCGGAAACTTTGCCAATTCTCGCCCCAATGCGATCGGCTCCCAAGGGTCATCTGTCCCCCACAAAATCAAAGCCGGACAGCTTAAACGAGGCAACAAATCCTCCGGTAGCGGGCCTTGAGAATAACTGATAAATGCTACAAATACTTCCACAGCGCCGCTGTCTTTAGCCGGTTCCAGCAGCATATTTACCAGTTCGTCGCTGACAGCTTCAGGACGGCGATATGCTTGCAAAAGCACTTTTTTTACTGTTTTTGGCGTTGCTAATTGTTTAAAAAATAATTGACTTATCCACTTGACATTTAAAATTTTTTGTGCAATTGGCGCTCCGAAACTGCGATACCAAGGCAATTCGGCGCGTTTGCGATCGTGCAGCAAGCGCAGGGAACAATTGAGTAAAATTACGCCAGAAGCAATATCGGGAAAATCCACTGCTGCTTGCATAATTGCCACACAGCCGATCGAATTTCCCACCAAAAAAGCCGGCCCGCCCGCAACTTCCCGACAAAAATCAGCAATTAGCTGTCCCCAAGTTTCAAAAGTATAGTCAATTTCAAGTTTGGGCGCGGGTTTAGCAGAACCGCCAAAACCGATGAGGTCGATCGCATAACAGCGGCAATCAGCAGCCAGCGCCGGCAAATTCTTGCGCCAGTGGCCCCAAGACGCACCAAAACCGTGGACAAACACCACCGCAGGCCCCTGGGAACCCGCAGCCTGGTAGCAAATCGGAAAGCCTTTCCACAGCCAAGTTTGAGGCGAAATAAGTGTTGACAAAGCGGGACTAGAAGATGCCATAGAAATAAAAAAGTGAAACTTTAAGAGTGAGAAGGAATTCCGTCATTACTACAAACCGTATCGCAATTCGAGGCAACCGCTAGGAAATAAATCCCAAACCTCCCTTCCCTCCTCCCTCTGCGCCCTCTGCGCCCTCTGCGGTTAATTCCTCTTCCTTCTGACTTTGCAGTTAGAGCCGATATTATGTCACGATTAAACCTGCTGACTTCTTTGCTGTATTAAAATTTCCCTTATGCCAACGATCATTTCCACTGCTGTCGTACCGTTTCTGGGGTCAGAAATTGTACCAGACTACGACACCGCCAAAGTAGTTATCTTACCAATTCCCTACGAAGCTACCACCACTTACCGCCGGGGGTGCGAAAACGGGCCCGCCAAACTTCTAGAAGCTTCTCATCAACTCGAGTGCTACGACGAAGAATTGGATTCCGAAGTTTGCTACGATGTCGGAATTTATACACAAGAGCCGATCGCCGATACCCGCAACAGACAACCAGTTTCATCCTCAGAAATGCTGCAAGTCACCCAAGCAGCAGTCTACCAGCTAGTTACCGAAAATAAATTTGTGATCTCCCTCGGAGGCGAACACAGCATCACTGCCGGCGTTGTCGAAGGTTATCGCCAAGCATACCCGGATGAACCTTTCACAGTCGTGCAAATCGATGCCCACGGGGACTTGCGGCACGAATACGAAGGCTCGATTCACAACCACGCCTGCGTGATGCGACGTATTGTAGATATGGGCTTGCCCACACTGCAAATCGGGATTCGCGCTATCTGCAAGGAAGAAGCAGACTTAATTAAAGCAAAACAGCTAAACGTGATTCGAGCTCGCGAAATTGCTACTCAACCGGATTGGGCCGATCGGGCAATTGCCAGCATAACAACTAAGCGAGTATTTTTGACGATCGACTTAGACGGCATCGATCCGACGTTAATTCCAGGGGTGGGAACACCCGAACCGGGCGGGTTAAATTGGTATTCCCTCACCGCATTTTTGCGTCGCATCTTCGAGTCATACGAAGTAATCGGGTGTGACATTATGGAATTAGCACCTATTGTAGATTCTGTAGTCTCAGAATTTACCGCCGCCAAATTAGCATACAAACTTATTGGATACCAAGCTCTGGCTCAAGGTTGGCTAAAGCCAGACGAGGGATAAATAGCGAAGTACGAATCACAATAGGCTGTTGGCAAGGCTAGAATTAAGCTAAAGCTAAACAACAGCCAATTTTATTCGTGCTGATTGTTTCATCTTTCATGCTGGCCAATACTGCTCTTCACCTCCTGAAAACATGAGTTTACTAATGGATACAACGGGTACTCCCATTAACGGCTACGCTCCCGATTTTGAACTGCCGGGAGTTGACGACGAAGTTCACCATTTAGCTCGATATTTAGAAAAATTTCGGGCGATCGCGGTGATATTTATGTGCAATCATTGCCCTTACGTGCAGTTGTATCTCAATCGTATGAAAGAACTTCAAGCAGATTTTCAAGATCGAGATGTTACTTTAATCGGGATTAATGCTAATGATGCAAACCAATATCCCGACGACAGTTTTGAGAATATGAAAATTTTTGCCGCCAACAATCAACTCAACTTCCCGTACATCCGAGATGTTGCTCAAGATGTGGCTGAAAGTTTTGGGGCTTCTAAAACGCCGGAGGTTTTTTTGTTAGACCAAGACGGCAAACTGCGCTATAAAGGTTTAATTGACGACAACGCTGACGATCCGGCGGCGGTGCAGGTTTCTTATCTGCGGAGTGCGATCGACCAATTGCTCAACAGTCAACCCGTTGAGCCTTCAACTACAGAGGCGATCGGCTGTTCCGTCAAATGGCGATCGTAGTCATTAGTCAGCAGTCATCAGTCATTAGAAGATGATAATCCTGGACAAACAGCATCTACTTGTAAGGTGTGCGGGGCGCACCTTACTACTACAGATAGTGTAGATCGGCCTAGGGCAAATTATAATACAGCCTTGTGGAAAGAAAACGCATTTTCAACTCGATCGTCGCAGCCGCTGTAGCGCTGACACTGCTGATTGCTTGGAACTTGTTTAAAAGCGTTTCCCCAACAACAACACAGCAGCAAACGTCCTTAAACGTATCCGCTGCTATCAGTCTCTCGAAAGCTTTAGGGGAAATCAAAACTGTTTATCAAAGCAGTAATCCGAATTTTACTATTACTTATAATTTTGGTGCTTCCGGTGCTCTAGAACAGCAAATTCAGCAAGGAGCCCCGGTAGATGTATTTTTCAGCGCCGCTACAAAACAAATGAACGATTTGCAGCAATCTAACCTGTTAATTAACGACACGCGCCGCAATTTGCTGACAAATCGCCTAGTTTTGATTACTCCCAAAAACGGTGTTGCTTTGAGCGATTTCAAACAGTTGACAGATGCCCGAATCAAGAAAATTGCGATCGGCGAACCCAAGAGCGTACCTGTCGGACAATACGCTCAGGAAATGCTAAATAAACTTGGATTGTGGGGGCAAATACAGCCAAAATTAGTGCTAGGAAATAACGTCCGCCAAGTGCTTACATTCGTAGAAAGCGGTAACGTTGATGCTGGTATAGTTTATGCGACTGACGCCACAGCCTCCGACAAAGTAACTGTGCGGCTAACGGCTGCCGAAAATTTGCATTCGCCCATTGTTTATCCGCTGGCAGTTATCAGAAACAGCCGCAATCCGGCTGCTGCGAAAGCGTTTGTTGACTTTTTGGCGGGCGATCGGGCTAAAATAGTATTTCAGAAATACGGATTTGGGATGGCTCACCAATTAGTCTCATACAACTGAGATGTTGCACCATTCTCAATTACTTGTTTAGCAACAGGCAAGATGCCTGTTCCACAAGAAAATTCACTCTTTGTGGAACAGGCATCTTGCCTGTTCTTGAGAATGGTGCAAGATGTGAGATACAACCAAATTTTGTAGGGCGGGTTTTACAAACAATATCTAATTCCCGCCAACAATCTATATAAACCCGCCCTCACACAACAGATAACCTTGTGTATTCAAAGAGGTACATTTCGATTTTCCGTTGGGTGGGGGCGGGTTTACGAGATTATTGGTATTAGCCGAAGATTGTTGGTAAAACCCGCCCCTACGAGCGAATCCCCAAATTATACATTTTGATTTATCTGTGTGTGGGGGGGTTTAGGAAATTATTTGTTGGAGGCAATTATTGTTGGTGAAACCCGTCCCTACGATTTATGGAATTTGATATTTCTCCGCTCTGGATATCTCTAAAATCCTCCGCTATTGCGACATTTATCACCTTTTTCATGGGAATAGCCGCCGCTCGGTGGATGCTTTCAACTCGCATCAGAGGTAAAGCTTTGATTGAAGGCATTTTAATTTCTCCCTTAGTTTTGCCGCCGACAGTAGTGGGATTTTTGCTGCTGCTGCTGTTTGGGAGAAATGGGGCGATCGGGCAATTTTTGCTACAATTCGACTTAACTATAATTTTCACTTGGCAAGCCGCCGCCATTACTGCCACAGTTGTATCATTTCCCCTCATGTACAAAACTGCTTTGGGAGCTTTTGAGCAAATTGATGCCAATCTTCTCAACGCAGCCCGCACTTTGGGAGCCTCGGAGTGGCAAGTCTTTTGGCGAATTATGTTGCCGCTAGCATGGCCGGGAATTTTAGCAGGAACTATCCTTGCATTTGCCCGCGCTTTGGGTGAATTCGGCGCGACGTTGATGTTAGCGGGGAATATTCCCGGACAAACTCAAACTATCCCGATGGCAATTTATTTTGCTGTGGAAGCTGGGGATATGAGGCAAGCTGGTATTTGGGTTTTGATTATTCTGAGTATTTCTTTGAGCGTGCTAACTGCTGTTAATTTTTGGACGGATTTACAAAGGATATCGCCCAAAGAGAATTCGAGCCAAAGACTGCAATCAAATCTTCCTAAATTCGCGTCTAGTTTTACCACAAAACCCCAACAACAACCCAAAAGCGGACTTTGTTTAAGCATTTTTAAACCTCTCTCCAGCTTTGCCTTGGATGTCAGCTTCGATATTAGCCCGGAAGTGCTGGGAATTTTGGGCGCGTCGGGTTCCGGCAAAAGCATGACTCTGCGCTGCATCGCTGGTTTGGAAACTCCCAGGAGCGGTAAAATTGCAGTCAATGGCAGGGTTTTATTTGACTCAGCACAGGGCATTAATGTACCTTCTAAAGACCGTCGCATCGGTTTTTTGTTTCAAAACTATGCTTTATTTCCTCACCTGACTGTTGCTCAAAATATTGCGTTTGGCTTGCAGCATTTATCTGAAAGCGAGCAAGAACTTCGGGTAAAAGAACAGCTAATTTCGGTGCAAATGTCGGGACTGGAAAACCGCTACCCGCACGAACTTTCGGGGGGCCAACAGCAACGGGTGGCTTTGGCGAGGGCGCTCGCCCCTTCTCCAGAATTGCTGCTGTTAGACGAACCGTTTTCTGCTTTGGATACTCACTTACGCAGTCAACTGGAACAGGAGTTAATGCAGACTCTGGCTAATTATCGGGGAATTACTTTGTTTGTCAGCCACAATTTAGAGGAAGTTTACCGGGTGTGCAAAAATCTGTTGGTATTGGCGGAGGGAAAGCCGATCGCCTTTGATACCAAAGAGAACATTTTCGATCGCCCTGGCAACTTCACCGTCGCCCAGTTGACTGGCTGTAAGAACTTCTCTGCCGCTAAACCGATCGCAGAAACTCTCGTCGAGGCGATCGACTGGGGCTGTACTCTGACTGTAGTCGAACCAATTCCCAAATCTCTAGTTTCTGTGGGAATTCGGGCTCATCAACTGATTTTTGTTAGCGGGTGCGATCGTGAAAATACTTTTGCTTGTTGGATCGCCTCGACTGTGGAAACTCCGCACCGGGTGACATTATATCTCAAATTGCACTCGCCTCCCAATGATTCCCAAGATTATCACTTACAAGCCGAAGTTTTCAAGGAAAAGTGGAGGGCTATTAAGGACAATTCTTTTCCCTGGTATGTTCAGATCGAGCCAATTAGGTTAATATTAATGGGAGCCTGAGTTAACTAGCTATAGCCGAAGGAAAAAGATAGATGTGAAAAGGCAATAAAATCAAGGGTTTTAGCAATTAATAACGTCTTAACTACCTTAGTGGTTGCTATATATAGCAATCCTAAATGATTCCGATAAATTTGTAGGGGTAGTGCTACCCCTACTCCCCGTGCCTACCCCCTATCTATCGGGCAACCACGGGGAGTAGGGGTCGGATTGCCCCTACAATAATTATGAGAATGATTTAGGATTGCTATATACAGTCAACAGTCAACAGTCAACAGTCAACAATTAACAACATCAAATCATGACTCAAAAAGTTCAAAAAACCGACGCAGAATGGCAACAACAACTCACGCCCGAACAGTTTAAAGTCACCCGCAAAAAAGGAACGGAAAGAGCTTTTAGTGGCGAATATCACGACAACAAGAAAACGGGAAGTTATAAGTGTATTTGCTGCGGCACTGAGCTATTTAAATCTGAAACAAAGTTCGATTCCGGTACTGGTTGGCCGAGTTTCTACGCTCCCGTTAGCGAAGAAAATGTCAAGTGCGAGTCGGATAACACCTTGTTCATGCGCCGAACAGAGGTACTGTGCGCTGTTTGCGACGCTCATCTCGGTCACGTATTTAACGACGGGCCGAAACCTACCGGTCAGCGTTACTGCATGAATTCTGCTGCTCTTAATTTCGTTCCCAAGGATTGAGTCTTTTAAGGGCGGGCTAAGAGTGCCCAACCCCTACTCCCCACAAAAAATAAATCCGGTTGTGGAACAGGCATCTTGCCTGTTCACCTAGCATTCACAGAAAAAAAATAAATCCGGTTGT